>PLUZ01000242.1:1005-5316 GCA_003162995.1 Methylocapsa sp.
TCCTTTACGTCGTGCGGGTGATTTTTGAATCCCTCACGCGCGGCCTGCCCATGAGGGCTGGCTGGAACAATACAGCCGACGTGAGCGTGCAGGCGAGGGAAAGAGCCAATAGTTTGCCCATGCTCGACAGACCGGGATTGCCGGACAGTCCCAGGCTGCCAAAGGCTGTGCCGGTTAGGACGGCGCTGAAGAACACCGCACGGGTGAGCGCGGATTGCAAGAAATCGGTTTCACCCTTCCGCCAGGCCGTGATGTAATAGATCTTGAAGGCGACGCCGACGCCTAGCAGAACGGGGAAAGCAATAATATTGGCATAATTGAGCTCGAAGCCGGTCAACGCACATATTTCGAGGGTCGCCAGAGCGGCCGCCATAAGCGGAACGAGAGTAAGTAACACATCTCGAAAGCGGCGCAATGCAATCCACAGCAATATTGCGATCGCGGCCGATGCACCTGCGGCCGCTTCGATAAGAGCGCGGATCATCGTTTTTGCCCACTCTAAGTTTTCGATGGGTTGCCCAGTCGCCCTCGGCTCTGCAACCAAGACCGCCGTTGCAAAGCTGTGCATCGTCTTGTCGTTATTCAGATTCCCTTTTGGAAGGGCGTCGACCCGCTCTTGACCATCTTGCGATACCCAATCGCGGACGAGATCTTCCGGTAGCGAGGCCCGCTCGACCTTTTGAGCCTTCAAGGCCTCGCGCAGGTCAGCCAGATCCATCTTCAGCGGACTAATGAAGCGTTGCGTCGCCGATGCCCGCTCTTCAGGGGTTGCGTCGGCAAGCTGCGTTAGATCTTGAGCAAGGCGTTTCGCCGCCTTTGCACCCTGCCCATCTGCTGTACCTGCCGCCGTGGTTAAACTTTGTGCGCCGCGTCGCAGAGCCTCCACATTCTCCGCATCATTGACGCTTGCCCCGGGCGCCACGTTGAGCGCCGAACCAAGCGCTCGAGCTGCATTTCGAATGAGCGCAAGCTTCTTATCCTGGTCAGCGGGAATCAAGCTCCAGATAGTTCGCATCTCGGCGACTTCCGGCAGCGCGGCCAATTTGTTTACAATTGCGGTCGCGTCATCATGCGATCGCGCAAGTATTTGCGCGCTGTTCAAGCCGAGTGCAGGATCTTTACTTAATTGCCGCAAAGTCGAGATAGCTTCGGAATTCTCCCTTTGAAGATGCAGCGGATTAAAGTCGAATTGCAGATGAAGAAGCGCTGGAATTCCCGAGGCGAGGAGGATCACGGTAAGAGATATGACCAGGATCCGGCGCCGTTCGAGGAAATGATCCACCGGCGCCAAGGCGGGTTGCCCAACGGGCTTTAGCTCTCCCGGTGGATGTGCCACCCTAACCAGCGCCGGCAGCAGCGTGAACGTGAAGAAATAGGCAACAATCATCCCGCATCCGGCAATTTTTCCCAATTGCGCCAGACCGGTATATGCCGTCGGCGTGAACGACAAAAAGCCGACGGCGGCCGCCGCAGCGGCAAGCGTCAGCGGCACGCCCACNNGCGCTCAACCCAATGAACAAAATCGCAAATGCGAGCGAAATCGGATTCATGGGACCAACGACAAACAATCCCAAGCCGGCGGTGACGATCAACCCAATCGCTAAGGTGATGACCACCGCAAAAACAAGCCGAAGTGAGCGTAAAGCTGCCCAAAGAATGATGAGCACAACGAATCCGGTCACGATGCTGTTCAGCGACAAACCTTTTTGAATGCTCGCGAACTCCTCGTCGGAGATNNGGCTGCGCATTGCCTTGCAGCAGAGCGTCCCAGGAAAAGCTAACAGGTTGCGCGGCGGCGTCGCTTTCCAGTGTCTCCGAGGCCGCGGCAAAAGGTTTGGCAAGTTCATCAAGGGTAATTTGGCCAACCTTCACCCCCTCTAGGCCATACGAAAGCGCTTGAACTAAACCTCTGAGGCTAGGGTCTTTCACAAGGACCCTGATAATTGGCGCAGCGCTCGCGAGAGCGCGGGTGCTTCGTTCGACTTGCTCGGTAGGCAGAAACAAAAAACGGTTTTGGTTGAAGAAGGATCCTCCTCCTTCTTCTTGAACAGAGCGAAAGATATTCGGTGTGGTCGACAGGTTTGAAGCGAGTGCGCGTGTCGCTGCGCTTGCCTCTTCCGGTGTCGGCGCGTCGACGACCACGAGGATCAGCTGTGTGCTTTGCGGGAATGCCGCCTGGTAATCAAGCTCTCGCTGCCGCCAGGGAAGGTCGCGCGAAATCAGGTTGTTAACGTTGGTGTCGATCGCAAAGTGATGGACCGCATAAGCCCCGGATGTGGCTGCCAGAAATAGCGCCAAAACAATAACGCCCCAGACATGACGGATGCAAAAGTCAACTGTCCGAACGATTACCGATAGTAGCATGCAGACTAAGCCCCCCCACAGAATGGTTCAGTACGGTATTCGTTGTCGGATTGGCCGAACCGCCGGCAAAGCGGGAGAAATTCACGATTCCGAAACTTTAGAGAAACGGGATGGCCGGGAGTAGCTTCGGAAACTACCCAGATCCGCATCCTTATCGGCCCGGGCAGAACCGTGGAGACGCAGTTGAGCCAGATCACGCGGCCCACCAAAGCTATATCTCCCCCAAATGACCAGCCCATGCCGCACTCACGACGCCGCCGAAAACTAGCCGTTCCTATTCACCGCAGCCTAAGATTTTGTATGTTGCGGACGCTTCATAATCTGAGGCGCACATGATCATTCGATCCTTTTCGCCGTGTTGCGAACCAGCTCGCTGCGCATCATCGCAATTGGCCGGCTTCGGACCGATCCGCTAACCAAGGCCTGCCCTGCATCAGAAACGCTGTCACGCCTGCCAGGTTCGTGATGCCGTGAAATCNNCCGACAACGGCGCCTACTTCCGTCCATCCGCGGAAAGGTCAAAAGTGCTGAAGCCCTCTGCATTGGCGGGACGCTCAAGCACCCCTGGATGGCTAAGCGTGCGAACGGTGTCGTTATAGCCTGAACTCCAATGCTCTTCCATCGTCCGGCGTGAGAATTCAATATCCTTACTGACACCTTCGTATTTTCTGGCGTGGTAGATGAGATGAACGATGTTATAGACTTTCTCGTCCGACTCGGCTTCGATCAATTTCAACTCTGGATCATTGCGCCGATCTCCTGGAAGCTCTTTCATCAGGCGATCGATCGCGCGGCGAAGCTTTTGCATTCGTTTGAACTGATCGGTGCCCAGGCGGGTGCGGCTGGAGTAACGGATGTCCTTCGTGCGCACGTCGACTTCCGTAATGTCGCAGGGGACCTCGCCGCGTGCGCTCCAGAGATCGACCTGGAAGGCCAGCGTATCTTCACAAGGGCGGCTGTCGAGTACCCATTGCAGCGGCGTGTTCGATACGACGCCGCCGTCCCAATAGAATTCGCCCCCGATTTCGATCGGCGGAAACCCCGGCGGCAGCGCGCCGCTGGCCATTATATGCTCGGGCCGGATCTTATGCGTCGTTGTATCGAAATAGACGAAATTTCCGGTTCTCACATCGGTGGCGCCGACGCTGAGCCGTATCTTCCCCGCGTTGATACGGTCAAAGTCAACCAGCCGCTCGAGCGTCGCGCGCAGCGGCGTCGTGTCACAAAAACTCAAGGCTTCGATCGTGCCCGGCGTATGGAGAAATGGCGGCAGGATGCGTGGTTTGAAGAAATCCGGCGCGCCGGCGAAAAGAACCTCCATCGCGCGAAACTGATTGACGACGCGACGCAGATAATCGCCCTTGATCGCCCCCTCGATCAATGGAATGGCTAAGGTGCCCCCGGTGATCTCCCTCCAGAACTCGCGCAGACGCGCCACGCGCGACTCCGGCGGGTTGCCGGCGATCAAGGCGGAATTCAACGCTCCGATTGATATTCCGGCTACCCAATCTGGCTCGATGTTCGCCTCCGACAGCGCGGCATAAACGCCCCCCTGATAGGAGCCGAGCGCGCCGCCGCCTTGCAGCAAAAGGGCGATACGTCCGAACGGTGGGCGCTCTTTGGCGACGTGCGAATTCAGCTCCGGTGGCGGTGACATGGCGGCGCTCTCATCATGGGACACGGAATGGAATCAGGATAGGGGTCGGAATAGGCGGGGGCATAAGCAAGAGACGGACCCACCGCCGCTCGTGTCTAACCTTTATGTCGTATAAACATCACATAAAGCAGGGTTAAAATATCTTAGCCTTGCGAGCCCAATCTATGCCATTGAAAGTTATAATGCTGCAATCGGGCCATTGTCCAGTAAATCAAAAGATTTCTCGCCGAGGATGGACGTTGTTGCAGGGATGCTGGTGAGTCGGGACTTTAAGGAAATTCGGCGCAAAA
>PLUZ01000532.1 GCA_003162995.1 Methylocapsa sp.
GCCATGGCGGCGTGACTCAACCGAAATGGCCTCCGGCAATCCCGGGGCGGTTCAAGGCTCCTATTTGCACCTGATTTTTGCGCGGCGAAACAATCGTACTTTCAACTGGCTGACTTTCGAGCAAAATGCTTTTGCACCGATAGCCAAGACACCGCGCGGATCGCATAACCCCACGGATCTTTAAGCGAAGGCAGGAGAAAGGACAAATGGTTGTCCTAAAGCAGCTCAATACGGCGGCCGATTTTTGGCTGGAAATAGTGGTTCCGGATTGTAGCGATTACTTTGCGGCCGAGACTAATCTTCGGCGCGCACTGCACGCCTATATCTCTCTTTTTCACATGTCGGATTGGGTCTTCCATACTCACGAAGCGCAGGTACGGTCAGCCTTTACCTTCACTGACTGCAACAGCACTGTTCGGCCTGTGTCGAAATCGTCGGAGTTCGCTACCGCCTTAGAACAGCAAAACGCGGACTTTGGTCGTATTCGCGGCATTGCCAATGCGGCCAAGCACCTTGAGCTTACAGACATAAGGCCCGTTCCGAACGCGCCAAGCCATGCCGCCAACACAGCAATCCAAACTGAGTTCGTCGGCGCAGGTGGCTACGGCTGCGTGGGGGGCTACAATCTAGGAGGAGTAGCATACGGCGCAAGTCCCAAAGTAATGCTAGCCGGACCTAATGGAAGCGATATGGAGTTTTCGAATATCCTTAGAAGCGTTTATAGAATGTGGGAAACTCTCAAGTGCACTTACGGTTGGTAGATTGCCCTTACGGCTCTGGCGTGAACTTAAAGAAAAGGGCAAAGCGAAAATGAAAAAGTCGGCATTTGCGGTCGCAGCAACAGCATGTATTTTTGTGGCTGGCGGCGCGCAGGCCGATGACGCGGACAGGTACAAAGCATTTAATGACTTTCTCGAATCGCGACCGGACAAATGCAAGGAAGCTACAGCGCGTATTGTGGAATCCACAGGCGGGAGGTTCAATGCCGGCGGCAGAATCGACGATACCGTCGAGATTGCTGGTGATCCGCCTATCGTTGTCCAGATAGACTGCGGCTCGTCGGATGACACTATCTCAGTCACCATAACTTCTGACGTTCAATATCCCCCTAATAGCTGGTTCGCCGCCGCGGCCAAGGCGGGGCATGGACTGACAGGCGATCCAGTCGGCGACATCACAAAGGCGGCGCACAATTGTTTTCTAGTCGGGATGAAGAAGCCCAGCGGCTATAATGAGGCTGATCTTCCGAAAACGCATTTAAAGTGTTATCAAACCAACAGCCCCTCGCCATTTCTGACCATCGAGTTTGAGGCACCTTAAGTGAATTAGTTGCAATCACTTCGCGTAATCCAAATGCAATAGAGCCTGCTGTTCTGACTGGGAACTTCCGCGCGCCGGTAGCATAGGCTCCATTATGGATCCTTTAATACATCCGCCACTTTAGCGCCCCTAAACTGCGGCAAGCCGAATTTCAAAATGACCCAATGAAAAATCACGCCCGCCATTTATCCGCGGCAGCAAAATCTTGCGCTTTCGCCTCGACCCAATCGCCCGAGGTTTGATCCGCAAGATGCTGTTTCTTCCAGAATGGCGCCTCGGTCTTCAAATAATCCATGAGGAACGACGCAGCCGCGAAAGCTTCAGTGCGATGCGTGCTCGCGGTGACGACGAGAACTATCGGCTCGCCCGGCCGGATCAACCCATAGCGGTGAATGGCAACAATGCCTTCGAGCGGCCAGCGGGAGGCTGCCTCTCGCGCGACGCGGGTGATTTCCTCTTCCGCCATGCCGGGATAATGTTCGATTTCGAGCGCCGCGAGGGCGCCCGCTTCGTCACGGCAAAGCCCGGTGAAGGTGACAACCGCGCCAATGTCGCTGCGCCCATGTGTTAGCGCCGTGGCTTCCGCCGCGGCGTCAAAACTCTCTTGCTGGACGCGCACGATGATCCGGGCGCTCAAAATATTATCCCCCGGTCATCGGCGGGAAAANNGGTCGATTGCGGCGCGCATCGATTTGATATGTGCGAAAGCGGCGGCATAGTTTTCCCCTTGGCCGCTCAGCCAGCCCATGAGTTCGGCAACGGTCTTGATAGTTTCGGGCGGCGCGATCTCTTCCTCGGCTTTGCCGATACGTTCGCGAACCCAAGCGAAATAAAGTGCTCTCATCCTATTATCTTACGAGCCGCGCGATCGCTCGGCAACGAGCTGCTTCACGCCGGCCCTAAAATAATCCCAGCCCGTATAGAGCGTGAGCAGAGCGGAAATCCACAACAGGACCAAGCCGGTCGTCGTGACGCCAGGGACAATTTCATCGCCGGAAGGGCCGGCGATGAGAAAGCCGAGCGCGATGAGCTGCAGCGTGGTCTTCCATTTGGCGACATTGCTCACCGGTATCGACACTTTAAGCTCGGCCAGAAACTCGCGCAGTCCCGAGACAAGGATTTCCCGGCAAAGGATTATGATCGCGGCGGACAGTGAGTAGCTCGCGATCGTATGGTCGGCGGCGAGCATCATCAAGACGGCGGAGACGAGCAGCTTGTCGGCGATCGGATCGAGCATCTGGCCGATCCGCGATTGCTGCGACAGAGCCCGCGCCAGATAGCCGTCGAGAAAATCGGTGATCCCGGCGGCAATGAAAATGCCGAGCGCCGCCCAGCGCATCCAGGCGATCTCGGGCCAAAACAGACAGCCAGCCACGGCTGGCACCGCCGCCACCCGCCCGTAGGTCAGGAGGTTTGGCACGCTCCAGGCCAAGCCTGGACCTCCTCTTGCTAGTGTTGTGATCGCCATGGCCCGGGATTCACTCTCTCGGAGGCTCCGTCAAATCTCAACAAGGCGTTTCTAAACAAAGCGTTCCAACCTGTCATACCGGCCGCGCCGATAACGCACAAGTGCTGCATTATCTGCCACGTTCGTGAAAGAAATCATAGACCAGCCGCGCGGTCGCGGCATTTATACCCGGGACTTTCTCGAAATCCGCCAAACCGGCGCGGGAAATCGCCTTGGCGGTGCCGAACGCGTGGAGCAGAGCCCGCTTGCGCGCCGGGCCGATCCCTTGGATTTCGTCGAGGGGGCTCTCGGTGAACTCCTTCTTGCGGCGCGCCCGATGGGTTCCGATGGCGAAACGATGCGCCTCGTCGCGCAGACGTTGCACAAAAAACAGCGCCGGATCGCGCGGGGACAGCTTGAACGGCTCCTTGCCTTCGACAAAAAAACTCTCCCGTCCAGCGTTGCGGTCGGGTCCCTTGGCGATTGCGGCCACAGTGACGCCGGTGACGCCAAGCTCGCTTAATATGCCTCGCGCGGCATCGAATTGGCCTTTGCCGCCATCGATAAGGATAAGATCCGGCCTCTCGGGAAAGGCTGTCTCATCACTTGCCGTCTCAAAGCTTGCCGGCCCCGCGCTTGCATCTGGCCCGCTAAGCGTAGCGTCCCCAGGTGCTGGTCTGGCTGCATCCTCTTTCATCAGCCGCGCGAAGCGCCGCCGCAGGACCTCGCGCATCATGGCGTAGTCGTCGCCAGGCGCCAGCTCTCTATCCTTGATATTAAACGTGCGATAATGCGTTTTCATGAACCCGTCGGCGCCCGCCACGATCATGGCGCCGACCGCATTCGTGCCCATGATATGGGAATTGTCATAGACCTCGATCCGGCGCGGTGCGTGGGCGAGGCCGAAAGCGCCGGCAAGGGCTCCGAGGAGCTTTGTCTGCGACGCGGTCTCGGACAATTTGCGTCCCAAAGCCGCGCGGGCATTTTGCTCTGCGCCTTCGACCAGATCCCTTTTTTCCCCCCTGCGGGGCACGGCGATCTCAATTGCGTGATGGGCGCTTTCGCGCAAGGCCGCTTCAAGCACGCTGCGATTCTCGATGTCGTGGGACAGCAGAATGAGGCGCGGCGGCGGTTTGTCCGCGTAAAACTGCGCCACAAAGGCATCGAGGACCTCTTCCGGCGTGAGGCTTTTGTCGGCGCGCGGAAAATAGGCGCGATTGCCCCAGTTCTGAAAAGTCCGGAAGAAAAAGACTTCGACGCAAAACTGTCCCGCGTCTTCGGCGATGGCAAAAACATCCGCCTCTTCGACGGTTTTCGGATTGATCCCCTGGGCGCTCTGAATGGCGGAGAGCGCCGCGATGCGGTCGCGCAGCCGCGCGGCGCGCTCGAATTCCATCAGATCCGCCGCCTCGGTCATTTCTTCGGCGAGACGCTCGCGCACAGCCCGGCTCTTGCCGGACAGAAAATCGCGGGCCTCGCGCACGAGCTCCGCATAATCCGCCTCGCCGATTTCTCCGGTGCAAGGGGCCGAGCAGCGCTTGATCTGATAAAGCAAACAAGGGCGCGTGCGATTGGCGAAATAACTGTCCGAGCAGGACCGCAACAGAAAGGCGCGCTGCAAGGCGTTCAAGGTGCGATTGACAGCCCAGACGCTCGCGAAGGGGCCGAAATAGGCGCCCTTCCGGTTGCGGGCGCCGCGATGCTTGGTGATTTGCGCAGCGGCATGATCGCCGGTCAGCAGAATATAGGGAAATGATTTGTCGTCGCGCATCAAGACGTTGAAACGCGGCTTCAACTGCTTGATGANNTTCGTCTCGAGAAGAAGCGCCTCCGTCTCGGTTTCGGTCGAGACGAAGACCATCGAGGCAGTCAGTGCGATCATCCGGGCGATGCGCGTCGTGTGGCCTATGGGCCGCATATAGCTCGCGATCCGTTTGCGGACGCTTTTTGCCTTGCCGACATAAAGCACTTCATGATCGGCGCCAATCATCCGGTAGACGCCAGGTCCAACCGGAGCATGTTCCCAGAACTGGCGAATAATAGCGGCGCCATGGCGAAGCGGGGCGGGGGCCTCTTCCGCGCCGTCTTGGGCTGGATCGAGTCCGTCGCTANNTCAGCCTGGCGTCCGCTTCATCCACGGAGTCGGGAGGAGAGCTCGCTCGCCGTGCCGCGACGTCTTGGGCGTTCTCAGCCGTTCCGGGCAAACTCGTTTGGTTTTTTTGCACGCGTGACATTTTTAGGATTTAGGCTTCGGACAGAAATGGTTCAACGGACGGTTTCCGCCAACGCTCTTCAAAGTTGAAGGGCGATGGGTGGGGCTGGCGGCGTCATAAAAGATTCCCTTTTCGGATCCATTAGGAAAAGGGACCCACGGAAGTGACATGACGGCACAAGCTCTGCATAATGGCTGATCAGCTGGTACTCCGAAGACAACGCTCCGAAAACCACTGGAGCATTCGGACCTCACGCGGCTTCTTTATCATTCAAGAACACGATAATGAAGCGCTCGAATTCTTCGTTCAGGACGGAGTATATTGGAATGAACAAACTTAAATGGCTTCTTCTCGTTGTCTATGGATTATACATTATTCTATTAAGAATACCGAAGTTAGCCATTTTATCTAAATTACCAATTAAGAAAGATATATATATATTGAGCTGGTATTCTGGTCTAGGAAACAATATTATTCAGTTGGCGCAGGCGGAATATCTTGCAGAACAAGCTGGATTTACTGTGCATGTACCTCCACATAATATCATGAAGCTCGAAAATAAATATCTTATGCATGATATAAAGCCAGTGCCGCTCGTACAGAGGCCATATTTTCCAAAGACTTCTTCCTCCCTGTTTTTTGACCTGCGAAAAAAACCAGATTCATTTGCCGGTTCAAAATTGGCACTATTTAGAAGTTTTTATTTCAGGTTTGACATGCAGCCTTTTTCTCCCCGCCTCGGCGATTACCGGAGAATCCTTAGACGAGAGCTTTTGCCGGTTCTTCCTCACTATGACGATCCTCATATCAATGATGATACTCTGGTTATCCATATACGATCGGGAGATGTATTTGGAGATGACCCGTCCGAAATTCCGAAAGGATATATTCAACCTCCATTAAGCTATTACTTAGAAATAATAAATAAGTTTGGGTTCAAAGATATTGTTGTTGTCACAGAGAAGGACTTAAGAAATCCATGTATTAAGCAATTAAAAGCATTAATTCCTGACATAAAAATCCAAACAGCTGATTTAATCAATGATATGAGTACAATCATGAGTGCAAGAAATCTGATCGTCGGTCAAAGCTCTTTCTCGTTATGTCTTGGTCTTGCCTCGGACAAACTCAAGCGTATGTTTATTCCTCAATTCGAGATTACAAATTGGTTCTATCATTCGAGATGTCATTTCTCGAATAATATATACAGATATTTTTTTGATCCTCGTTTTTCGAGCTCTCATTTTCACAATATGGATATTGAGGTCTATCTCATCAAAATATCCAAGTATGTGCCTATAGGCGAGTGGCGTAACAACGAGCAACAGAATACCTTAATGCTTGAGCATTCGCGTGAAAATCTCGTATTTATGTAATTCAACTGAATAGTAACGAGACCGCTCCGGCTGTGAAGCGAAGAAGGTTTACAGCGGCAGGCGGATGGTGGCGATGGCGAGCGCCGCAATGCCTTCCTCGCGGCCGGTAANNTCGGAAGTCGTTGCCTTGATCGCAACACGGTCAAGCGGAATTCCAACGATATGAGCGATGCTGGCCCGGATCGCATCGCGGTGCGGCCCAAGCTTTGGCCGTTCGCAAACGACCGTCGCATCGATGTGGGAAATGGCGCCNNCGCGCCGCGCCATTGCGGATCGCTTGGCGGGAAATGGCTGCCGATATCGCCGTCCGCCAAAGCGCCGAGTAGAGCGTCGGTGATCGCATGACTTAAGACATCGGCGTCGGAATGGCCAACAAGTCCATGATCATGCGCTATTTGGTGTCCGCCGAGCCAGACATGGTCGCCCGGTCCGAACGCATGCACATCATAGCCTTGCCC
>PLUZ01000398.1 GCA_003162995.1 Methylocapsa sp.
GGGATTACCGAATTCATCGATCGCGATGTCGAGGAAGCACGGGCCGCCGCTGCCCGCCCGCTCGACGTCATCGAAGGGCCGCTGATGGCAGGCATGAATGTCGTGGGCGATCTTTTCGGCTCGGGAAAAATGTTTTTGCCGCAGGTCGTCAAATCGGCACGGGTGATGAAACAGGCCGTTGCCTATCTGCTCCCTTTCATGGACGAGGAAAAGCGCAAAACTGGCAAGGGTGAGCGCTCCAGCGCCGGCAAGATCCTGATGGCGACGGTCAAAGGCGACGTGCATGATATCGGCAAGAACATCGTCGGCGTGGTCTTAGCTTGCAACAATTACGAGATCATCGATCTCGGGGTCATGGTCCCGGCGGCCAAAATTTTGGCGACCGCGCGGGAAGAAAAGGTCGATGCCATCGGCCTCTCTGGCCTCATCACGCCCTCGCTCGACGAGATGTGTTTCGTCGCCGCCGAGATGGAACGTGAGGGTTTCGATCTGCCGCTTCTCATTGGTGGCGCGACGACGAGCCGGGTTCATACGGCCGTTAAGATCCATCCAAATTATGGCAAGGGCCAGACCGTCTATGTCACCGACGCGAGCCGCGCGGTCGGTGTCGTCCAGGCGCTCCTCTCGACCGAAGCGCGGGGCGCCTATATCGACACGGTCCGGACCGAATACGGCAAAGTGGCGGAGGCGCACCGGCGCTCCGAGGCTGACAAGCAACGGCTGCCGCTGGCCAAGGCGCGCGCCAATGCGTTCAAGCCCGATTGGGCAAGCTACGCGCCGCCGCGCCCCCTGTTCTCCGGCACAAGAGTATTTCGTACCTATGACGTCGGCGAACTCGTCCCCTATATCGATTGGACGCCGTTTTTCCAGACCTGGGAAATGCGCGGCCGCTATCCTGCGATCCTCGACGACCCGAAACAAGGCGAGGCGGCACGCCAATTGTTCGACGATGCGCAAGCCATGCTCGCGCGCGTCGTCGAGGAACATTGGTTCGACCCGAAAGCCGTCATCGGCTTTTGGCCAGCCAACAGTGTTGGCGAGGATATTCACCTCTACACAGGCGAGTCACGCGCGGAAACCCTCGCGACTTTCTTCACCCTGCGCCAGCAACTGCTGCGGCGCGACGGACGTCCCAATCTCGCGCTTGCCGATTTCATTGCGCCGGTGGAGACAGGCAAAGCGGATTATATCGGCGGCTTCGCGGTCACGTCCGGCGCGCGGGAAGACAAAATCTCCAAACGCTTCGCCAAGGCGAACGACGACTATGGCTCGATCCTCGTGAAAGCGCTCGCCGACCGCCTTGCGGAAGCCTTCGCCGAGCGCATGCATGAGCGCGTGCGGCGCGAGTTCTGGGCCTATGTGCCAGACGAAAGTTTGACGAACGAGGAGCGGCTCAACGAGGCCTATCGCGGGATCCGGCCTGCGCCCGGTTATCCGGCGCAACCCGATCATACCGAGAAGGCAACTTTGTTCAGACTGCTCGAAGCGGAGCGGCGAATCGGCGTTTCCTTGACCGAGAGTTTTGCCATGTGGCCCGGCTCGTCCGTCTCCGGTCTTTATTTCGCGCATCCCGACTCGCATTATTTTGGGGTGGCAAAGATCGAACGTGACCAAGTCGAGGATTATGCGAGGCGCAAGGGGATGAGCATCGCGGAGGTGGAGCGCTGGCTCGCGCCGGTGTTGAACTATGATCCTGCTGCGCTAGCGGAAGCCGCAGCGGCGGAGTAGGTGCAGGCGAGACTTGCCCGTCGCATGAGATGGTAGGCAAGATTCCTACCCTCCACCACGCCTGCAACATGGCACCCGATGAAGCCTTGACCATGAGAGCCCAAAGAGTGCATCCCGATCAAATGGATTCATTTGATCGATAAGGACGCAGCTCAACATCAAAGTCTTGNNATTCGAGCATAGTCTCTATCACTTTTCTATGCCGCATGACCGTTGCCTGATCGTTTGCAAATTCTTGGGGTCATGGTCTAGACCAGTGCCCCGGCGCGAATATGATGACAACTCCTTCGCAGAATAGGTCTATATTCCTGCAATTTATTACAATAAAGAGATATAGCTAGTATATAATATTATATTAAGAGATTCGAATCGTAAATAAAGCCTTTATTTCATATTTGATTTACTGATTCCTATAAACTTGGGATTCATTTTGTTGCTTAAACTGGTTTTCATTTGTGGCCTGTATTTTGTTGAACGGACGGGACGGCAGGTCTGCCGCCGTACTGAAAATCAGCGATGAAAATCCGCTATGCCAGAAGAGGTTCGTTATGATGGAAGCCATGAAAAGCGAGGTCTCGCCGGCTCGCGCTGGCCGGTTTGCCGGGGTTCGGCCGACCTATCTCGAAGCCCTAACTCTCGTTGAGCGGCTGCATCGCCGCCTTCTCGACGTGATCAAAGACGAATTCGACCGGCGCGGCCGCAGCGATGTCAACGCCGTTCAAGCCTTGTTGCTGTATAATATCGCCGACAAGGAGCTGACCGCTGGCGAATTGCGCACGCGCGGCTATTACCTCGGTTCGAACGTCTCTTACAATGTCAAGAAATTGGTCGAAACCGGCTATTTGCATCATGCGCGCTCGCGGATTGACCGCCGCGCCGTGCGAATCAGCCTGACCGACAAGGGCCGTGACATTCATGACATCGTCTCTGCCCTCTATGACAAACATGTCGCCACGGTCGAGCAAATCGGCGGTATCAGCACCGAGGAGTTCACAAGGCTTAACCAATCTCTGGTCCGGCTCGAACGCTTCTGGACCGATCAGATCCGGTACAGGCTGTGACACATGGACCACGACTCAAAGCTGTCTTGATGTAAAGCTTAAGATAAAAGCCAGCCACGCGGCTTCTTGCACCGCGTTATTTTGGATGAGGTCATATTTCGAGCCCAATCGCCACAAATTTGCCGCCCTGTTTGTGCCTTTTTAACCGTTATGATGGCAGCTCCATTGATGAGGCAGTCACCGCCTTCTCACATTTGGACACGCATAGGTTTTCAAGGAGCGAATAGGTCTTCACGCAGCGATTGCAACCCGTGACGTTTTTGGCCGAGATGCGTTCCATGCGAACGTTGATTGCACGCTACGTGGTGCCGCTCAATGGTCACCGCCGCTCAATAAATAGATGAGTATCGGACGGCATAGGCGTTGGAGGTCGAGACATTGGGTATCGGAACGCAAAAGATCTTATGGTCCGCACCATATCGTCATTTTAATCATATTCGGGGCGCGGCGGCAGTTGCGGGCTTAGCGACTGCCTTCGGGTTCATTTACGCAGCTGGCGCAGCCGCGGGACCGGCGGATATCTCCTTCGGCGAGCAGGCCGAGTGGGCGCAACGGTATGATGCGGATCCCCGCCTATCGGTGACCCGTTCGAACACGCCTGTGCTCTCCGTGCAAACTTTCTCGGCGACCGAACAGGCGATCGAAACCTACCGGCAGATCGTCGCCAACGGCGGCTGGGTCTTGGTTCCGGCGGGACAGATACTGAAACTCGGCACCAGCGGCCCTGCGGTGGTCGCGCTGCGAAAACGGCTTGCGGCATCGGGTGATCTCGATCCTTCGGCCGGAGCCTCATCGGTTTTCGATTCCTTTGTCGATGCCGCGGTCAAACATTTTCAAGCCCGTCACGGTCTTCTCCAAAGCGGCGTGGTTTCAAAGGAAACCTTCGTGGCGCTGAACATCCCTGCGGACTTCCGGCTGCATCAGCTTGAGGTGAATCTCATCCGGCTGCGCTCCTATACCGGCAATCTCGGCGACCGTTTCGTCATGGCGAATATTCCGGCGATGGAAGTCGAGACGGTGGAGAACGGCGTTGTCGCAACCCACCACGCGGCCGGCGTGGGCAAGATCGACCGCCAATCGCCCGTTATGATGACGAAGGCGATCGACATTAATTTCAATCCCTATTGGACCGTGCCCGCCTCGATCATCCGCAAGGATTTGATCCCGCGTATGCAAAAGGATGCAAACTATCTCAACGATCACAAGATCCGGATCTTCGACAAGGACGGTCAGGAACTTCAGTCGGATCAGATCAACTGGAATTCGCTTGACGCGGTCAATTACAAGTTCCGCCAGGATCCAGGCGGCGATCTCAATTCGCTTGGCGTCGTGCGAATCAATATCAACAATCCCTATGGCGTCTATATGCACGACACGCCGGAAAAGGGGATTTTCGGTGACGATGACCGGTTCGTGTCTTCTGGCTGCATCCGCGTCCAGAACGTCCGCGACTATGTGACCTGGCTGCTCAAGGACACACCCGGTTGGGATCGCTCCCATATCGACGAAGCGATTCGATCCGGCGAGCGGGTGGATGCCAAGCTTGCAACCCAGGTCCCCGTGTACTGGGTGTATATTACAGCCTGGGCTACGCCCGAGGGTCTCACAGAGTTCCGCGAGGATATTTATCAGCGTGACGGCTTTACGCCGGTTGCAGCCGACACGTCGACGTCGCCGCTGCCGCAAATGCAGCCGCGGCCGGAAGCCCGTGCGGTCGGCGTCCGTGGCCCCGGCCTTGAACCCATGCGGGACGACGAATAATTTTGGCTCCGCTGGCCGGTTCCATCGGGCGCGTCCCGATCAAATGGACTCATTTGATCGATAAGGACGCAGCTCAAAATCAAAGAGTTGGAGCATGTCCTTCTCGAAAAAGCCGGACAGATTTTTCGGGGCATGCTCTAATTTCGCGGCTTATGCCGCTTGCAGCATCAATTCGAGATTTTGCATCGCCGCGCCGGATGCACCCTTGCCGAGATTGTCGAGCTTGGCGACCATAATCGCGTGACGCCTAACCTCGTTTGCGAAAACCCGAAGTTCAAGATCATTCGTGCCGTTCAAGGACTCCGGCTCCATTTTTCCCGACGGTTCTGCTGGAACAACCCTGACGAAAGGGCTCGCCGCATAATGCGCGGCGAGAGCGGCCTCGAGATCGGCACCTCTCGGCTTAAGCGGCAGTTCGTCCAGCAAGAGAGGCACGCAAACCAGCATGCCTTGCGCGAAATTGCCGACCGACGGCGCAAAAATCGGGCGGCGTGCGAGGCGGGCATAACGCTCTATTTCCGGCACGTGCTTATGTTCGAGGCCAAGCGCATAGGCTTCAAAGGAAGGCGCCTCGCCGCGCTCATAGGACAAGATCATCGCTTTGCCGCCGCCCGAGTAGCCGGACACCGCATGGATCGAGACCGGATGTTCGGCTGGCAAAAGGCCCTTGTCGACAAGCGGGCGCAAGAGCGCGATGGCGCCGGTCGCGTAGCAGCCTGGGTTGGCAACACGCTTTGCGCTTGCAATCGCTTCGGCCTGGCCGGGGGCAAGCTCTGGAAAGCCGTACGTCCAGCCTTCCGCAACCCGGTGCGCAGTCGAGGCGTCGAGAATGCGCGGGCTCCTGTCGCCCAGCGCGGCCGCGATCACAGCGGCTTCGCGGGCAGCCTCGTCTGGAAGGCAAAGAACAACAATATCAGCTTGTTCCATTGCTGCTTGCTTGGCAGCCGGATCCTTGCGTTGATCGGCTGGCAGGCTGAGGAGTTCGATTTTGGGATAAGCTTCCAGGCGCGCGCGAATGCCAAGCCCGGTTGTTCCGGATTCGCCGTCGATGAAGATTTTCGCTGTCATGGTACGGCCCTGGGGCAAGCAATTGGATGTATGCTGATTACAAAAGAAAAAGGCGGCCGGGTGGCCGCCTTGATTCTTGAAAAGAGCTTCGTGAAAGCTCAGCGTTTCGAGAATTGGAAGCTCCGGCGGGCTTTCTTCTTGCCATATTTCTTGCGCTCGACGACGCGCGGATCGCGCGTCAAGAAGCCCTCTTTCTTGAGGACGGATCGCAGATCCGGCTCGTAAGCAAGAAGTGCCTTGGAAAGCCCGTGACGCACGGCGCCTGCCTGACCTGAGAGGCCGCCGCCGGCCACGCTAACCATCAAATCATATTGGTCGACGCGCTTGGTGATGCCAAGCGGCTGCTGCAGGATCATCCGAAGCACTGGACGCGCGAAATAATGCTCGAGAGGCCGCCCATTGACAATGATTTTGCCAGGACCTGGCTTGATCCAGACCCGCGCGACCGCGTCCTTGCGCTTGCCGGTGGCATAGGCGCGCCCTTGCTGATCGAGCTTCTGAACATAGCGGGGAGCAGCCTCAGGGGCCGGCGCTGCCGCGCCCTTCAAATCCTGAAGCGAAGATAAAGTCTCGGGCATGATCAGGCGAGCCTCGCGTTCTTGCGGTTGAGGCTCGCGATATCGAGCGCCACCGGATTTTGTGCGGCATGCGGATGCTCGCTTCCCTTATAGACACGCAGATGGCCGAGCTGCTGGCGCCCAAGCGGACCACGCGGGAGCATGCGCTCCACGGCTTTTTCGACGATGCGTTCGGGGAAACGGCCTTCAAGAATGAATTTGGCCGAGCGTTCCTTAATGCCGCCTGGATAGCCGGTAAAGTGATGATAGACTTTTTGGTCGCGCTTGCGGCCGGTCAAAACCACTTTTTCGGCATTGATGACGATGATGTTGTCGCCATCGTCCACATGCGGCGTGAACGCAGGCTTATGCTTGCCGCGCAGCCGCAAGGCGATCAGCGAGGCAAGCCGCCCAACGACGAGCCCATTGGCGTCGATCACCACCCATTTTTTTTCAATATCCGCCGCCTTAGCGGAATAAGTCTTGCCGAACATTCAATTTTCCATGCAAATAAGCGCAAAGCTCCCGTAGGCTTGCGCATCGATTGGCGCCCCTTTTATGCAGCCTTTCACCATGGGTCAAGGCTTGAATTGCGGCAACACTGGCAAAGAATCAAAGGTTTGCCATGCAACCGCTCGGAATTGCCAAATTGGACGCTTCACTCCGCCCCGCAGCTAGGCCAGATGGGGGCGGAGCGCATGGTCAAAAAAAACTTAGCCTTCCAGCAACGAAAAAAGTAGCCTTAACTGCCGGGCCGCCGGGTGCCCGCTCGATGATTATTCCGATACGTTGCCCGGCCCTTCCGGATGCATCGGATCGGCTCCCAAACCCATTCTGCCGCGCGTTCCCGAACGATGAAAGCGATGGCGATCCCAGCGTGAAGGGGCTACGCTTCGGTATTCATAGATGCCGTTTTGATAGCGATAATAGGTATCGGGGCCGGCAGGGTACTGCTTTTGTGCGCCAAGGACGCCCGCCGACGCCAAAAGCACGGCGGCTGCAAGCCCTATCTTCACGGCTTGGTCTAGGCAGGCCATACGGAGAAATTGGAACATTTTAATTCTCCTAAGAATAAGAGTTCGCCTCCGTTCTTTTTGAACATTATTAATTAGACTCGCAGGAGGCCGCGAAAAGTCCCGCGAAGAAAAAATTTCTTTGTGCAGAAGGCAGCGCCGCGTGATCCCCCTCGGGGCCCCGCTCCCAAGTGAACGCCTTAGACAGCCATGCGGAGAGAAAAGACTGGGCGAAAGGTCATATCCGCTAGAACCGCTGAAATGCTATTCTATGATTCATGAGGCAATCAGCTTAACAGGGATCAGGCGACGAAGGGGCTGCCTTGGGCTTGGAGCTATAAGGACATGCCTTTAAACGACACCGGCGCCGATGCTTATTTGCGCGACATTTTGTTGAGCGTGAAAACCATCGCGATGGTTGGCGCGTCGGATAAGGAAACGCGTCCTTCCTATGGTGTTTTCACCTTTCTTCAGGCGCACAGTTACCATGTGATCGGCGTCAATCCCAGCCTTGCCGGCAAGATCGTTCATGGCACGGCATTTTTTAAGACACTGGCGGATATTCCCGAGCCGGTCGATATGGTGGATATTTTCCGCAATTCGGAAGCGGCCGGGGCAGTCGCCGATGAGGCGCTAGCGCTCGACCCAAAACCCAAGGTCATTTGGATGCAGCTCGGCATCCGCGACGATGCGGCGGCCGCGCGGGCGCGGGCGCTCGGGGTCCAAATTGTCATGGACCGCTGCCCGAAAATTGAATATCAGCGCCTGGCAATTAGGAAGGCGTAGCACACTCAATTTAGCACGCTTGCGAGAGCGCCTGCGCGTGTGCCACCGCCATTCCCAAAACCAGCATCGCGAAGGCTTGGTGCAGAAGTCCCGCCCAAAGTGGCACCGCGAGAACTAGCGTCACAATGCCGATCGCAGCTTGCATGGTCACGAGCCCGGCCACGGCAAAGGCGCGCCGCTCTGCCCGGCTTCCCGCCGCCACGCGCGACGTGTAAAGGGCCTGCGCCAGAGCAAGCCCCAGAATCACATAGGCGGTCAGCCGATGCTGGAATTGAACCAGCAGAATATTGTCGAGGAAATTTCGCCAAAGCGGTGCCAGCAGAGTCAATTTATAGAGAGGCGGCCAAAAATATCCGTCGATGAGCGGCCATGTGTTGTAAGCGCGCCCTGCGCGCAAGCCCGCGACAAGAGCCCCTAGCCCGATTTGCAGCAGCACGAGCAAGACCGTGCTTGCCGCAAACCATTTGAGCCCTGGTAACACCGGTGCCGCAATCTCGGCTTCGCGCCGTTTCAGCGAAGCGGCGAGCCATACCAGCGCGGCAAAAGTCAGAGAAGCGAGCAAAAGATGAATCGCAAGCCGCTCCTGCGCGACTTCGACGCGGTCCGCAAGCCCGGACTTGACCATCCACCAGCCGACGAACCCCTGCAAGGCGCCGAGCATAAGGACACCGAGAAGTTTTGGCTTGAACCCAATAGGCAGCGTCCCTTTCGCCCAGAAAAAAATGAGTGGCACGACCATGGCGGCGCCAATCAAACGGCCCAGGAGTCTATGGCTCCATTCAAAGAAGAAAATAAATTTGAACCCGCTCAAATCCATGTCCGGAAAGATCTGCGCATATTGCGGAATTCTTTTGTAGTTCTCGAATTCCGCCTGCCATTGAGCAAGACTCAATGGGGGAATGATGCCGGTCAATGGCTTCCATTCCGTGATGGATAGGCCGGACTCGGTAAGTCTCGTCGCGCCGCCAACGATCACCATCAAAAAAACGAGAGCGGCGAGGCTCCAAAGCCAAATCGCCACCGCACGATAATGTGACCCCGGCGACGCCATCACTGGTGAGCGCGGTATCGCTGGCTCGCGGAACAGACCTGTCGTGCTAAGATTCTTTTTCATGGAGTGCATTTAATGGACGGCGCGATCACCAAGCAAGCGGCCATGCGCCGCATGCGCACACCTTGTTCTTGCCATGGTTCGCATCTAAATGCATCGCAGCTGAACACGTGATCCAGTCGTGGCTCATTCAAGCACGTGGCGCACATAAGCGCGAATCCGGTTCAGCAGGACCACGAAACTTCCAAGGATTGGAGGCCCTCCCGCGGCGCGGCAGAGGCCATCTGGACATCGCGGAAAACCCGCAACGATTGTTGCGGACAAGAGCCGCGTTCGCGTGGCCGAACAAAGTCCGGCCGGCGTGTCCGGCAGACCCTCAAGTTAGATGGAGAATCTTATGGAATATCGGATAACTTTGTGCGCCATGGCGCTCATGTCATGCCTATTCCTGTCCGCGGCAACCGCCGCAGCACAGACGCTCGACGCGTCCGTCTCCGGTCCGGCGAATGGTACCAATGTCATTCCCAGCGCAGCCGTTCAGAAGCAGAGCGAAGGACGTTCGGTCTCTGACATAGCGAAAGATCTGCCGTCCTCGTTCATAGGTTCGGCTATCGCAGCGGGCGCACCTGGTGTGGAGGGTGCCCCTGGCACCGAGTCTGGGCGATAAATTTCATCAGGGGCCGTGCGGAAAAGCGCGGCCCCATTTCCCACCTCGCGGTGCCACCCGGCAAATTCTTACAAGTCGCCAGCGAATAGAACTTGGAGAGAATATGCACCGGCGGACCCGCAAACTCATCGGCACGAGCATCATCGTCGGTTTTGTGCCGGTCTATGCGCTTGTGGCCATGGCGCTGGCGCAAGCGCGCCCAGTGCGAGAGGCGCCCGCACTCATTCAAATATTTTGCTTCGCGGGCCTTGGCCTGGCCTGGATCGTGCCCCTGATGCCGCTGATCAAATGGATGGAAAAACCGGACTCCGGGACGTGACTGTGTTCTTCAGCTTATTGGTCAAGCGGCATCCCGGCCGAGGCTTTGCGGCGATTCGGCAGGCAGGCCAATGAGTAGAACCTCACGCGCTCCAGCTTCGATCAACCGCGCCTCGGCTTCGAAAACGCTGCCGCCTTGCGGCCCGGCAGGCATCGCCAGCACGGCGAAATCGGCTTTCGCGGCAAGTGTTTCGGCGACGCTATTCTGATCGAGAGGCGGCGCAATCATGAGCAGAAAATCATAGGTCTCGGCCAAGGCATCGAGCACATGCGCAAATTCATGAATATTTGGCTCGGCATCGCGGCCAACCCGCAGGAAATGAAGCCGCGAGGCCGGATCGCGGCGAATCACTTCGGCGAATGAAGCTGTCCCGTTCAGGAGATCGTAAAGGCCTGGCTCCTCTTTGGTCCCAAAATCTCCACCTTGCGGCGCGCCGTCGGCGAGCCTCCCAAAATAAAACAAACTGGACTCGTCGAGGCCGATGACGATCGAACGTCCTTCACGGGCGAGATCGCGAGCGAAATCGCGCATCATGCCGGACACTGCCGCCGCCGAACCAAGGCTCGTCGCGACGATCCTTGTGCCTCGCGCGCCGGGCCCGTCGAAGGGTACCGACAGGATACGCGCCATGATTTTTGCCGTGGCTTGCCCGTTGCCGTCATCCTCCTGCCCTGTCTCCGCTCGTTGCAGAGCCGATTCTCCGCCCGGCCGCGGGTTGGGCTTTGCCGGATCCCGGAGACGAGCGAAAACGCGAAGCTGCCCGAGCGCACGGGGCTGTACCACAGGCTCCTCCGGGCGGCCGGACATACGCCCGTGCGGCCCCGCAATCGACACCAATGCGCCGAAAGCCATGACGAGCATCGCGGCACCCGACAAGAGCAGCAAGGCCTTCTTTGGATAAAGCGGCTGCGCTGGCGTGGTGGCACGCGAAACGATACGCGCGCCGCCTTTCTGTGGCAGGGCGTTCGCGTCCGCGCGCATATCGAGATAGAGTTCCGCAATGCGATTGGCGGCTTTCGCGGCAAGCTCCCGGTCTTGGGATTGAAAATTGATTGTGACGAGACTTCCGCTGCCCGGAGCGCTGACTTGCAACCGGTCCAAATAGGCTTCGAGAATGCGGTCCTCCGGGCTTTTTCGAGCCGGATCGCGCAGCAGGCCAAGAAAGATGAGTGCGCGGGAAACGGGTCCGGGGTTCTGCGCCACCGGATCGAATTCCGGATTGTCTTCGATGCGGAGATCCTTGATCGCGCGGCGGGCAAGATCACGCGATGCGATGAGCTGCGCCTGGCCGGCGGCAGGCACAGCACCGCCGCTCGCGCCGCCGAAAAGCGCAAGGCTTGACCTCATACCGATTAAGCCGGCCGTCCGGGGGCCGATCAGAACCTGCGTCTCGGCGCTATAGCGCGGTGGTTGCAGGCAAAGCAGGCCAGCGATGAGAACGCAAGCGGCAAGAGGCAGGCCAATCAACCACCATTTCTTGGCGGTGATAGCCTCGTAAACCAAACCGAAATCCCATTCGCGGGAACGCGCTGTGCGAAGCGCGTCCCAGTCGCGCCAATCCATAGCCGACTCCACGATCCAAACAGCGCCATAAGACGCCGTTAAGGTTTCCGCGAAGTTAACTTTTGGAATTGCTAGGGGCCATCCCCAGGACAAGCCAGGAGCATTTTCAGGCGAAGTGGACACGGTTCGCCGTCCGAAAATGCTCTAACTCCATAGAAGTGATAGTGGTTTCGAACCGGTTGAGTGTGCACACTCAACCTGAAACCGATCTCGGCGGGACATCAGAAAGAAGGGTTTTGCCCTGAGCTCAAAAGCGCTGCGCGAAGCGTATTTTCCATCAGCATCGCAATAGTCATCGGTCCGACACCTCCGGGCACTGGGGTAATCGCACCGGCAACCGCGATCGCCTCGGCGAAGGCGACATCGCCGACAAGTTTTGTCTTCGGCCGCCCGGCCGCGTCTTGTCCTTCGCCCGCCACCCGGTTGATGCCGACATCGATGACGATCGCGCCGGGCTTGATCCATGCGCCGCGAATCATCTCGGGACGGCCGATGGCGGCCACAACAACATCGGCTCTCGCCACCGTCGCCGCGAGATCGCGGGTGTGTGAATGGGCGATCGTTACCGTCGCATTGCGGCCGAGCAGCAATTGGGCGATAGGCTTGCCGACCAAATTGGAACGGCCGACGACGACTGCTTCGGCCCCCGAAAGATTGACGCCAAGGGCCGCGGCGGCCGCGTCGAGAAGCACCATGCCGCCAGCCGGCGTGCAAGGGACGAGCGCGCGTGTCATATCACCGCTCGCGAGCAGCCCGGCATTGAACGGATGCAAGCCATCGACATCCTTGCCCGGCGAAATGGCTTCGATGACACGGCTGGGATCAAACCGGTTAGGCAATGGCAATTGCAAAAGGATTCCGTGGATGTCGGAGTCCGCATTAAGGTGTTTGATCAGGGCAAGCAGATCCGCTTCGCTCGTCGTCGCTGGAAGGTCGTGTTGAATTGAGTGAAACCCGCAGGCATGCGCGGCCTTGCCCTTGGATTTGACATAGACCTGACTTGCCGGATCTTCGCCGACGAGGACGACCGCTAGGCCGGGCGTAAGTCCTTGCGCGGCGAGCGCACGGGTCTTTTCCGCCACATGCGCAAGCACCCGCGCCGAAGCGCGCTTGCCATCGATCAATGCGGATCCTTCGGTTAATAAGCTTCTGTGCATGATCGAACGAACGCTGCCTTAATAATCGACTTTCCCATTTCGCCGATTAAATCATGAACGCGATCGATTCTAAAAGATTAGAGTGGGATGCTGGCGGGAAACCGGTTTCCACTTTTCCTCATCCCGCTCTCGATCATGATCGCTTCAAGATGAATCACTCATAGTGTCTATGTCATTGTTTTATCGCATGATCTTATCCAAACACTCTGCAACTTTTTGGATAAGATCATGCTCTACAAAATCCAGCGCTTGCACGACATGAGCACTTACCCGGCAGTCCCGGGTAGACATGTCAGCGTCCATGTTTTTTCTTCACTGCGGAGGGCGGATGGCACAACTTAATACCTCGTATGCGCCATGATACAGCGAATTTACGAGCCGATCTTGGTTCTGACTGTCTGATAAACGGCTTCCGTCGTCGCCGCCGCCTGCGCGAGCAGCGCATTGACTTCAGCGATCTGCTTCTCGGCAAAATCGCGATCCTTGATCGCCTTGGCGTTGATGAACACGTTCAGCGCCGCGCTGCGCAGCCCGGCGTTCGCCGAGAGCACGGCAACCCCGGCGTCGCTGATGACATTGAGATTGCCTTTTTCCGCCGCAGCGGCGGACAGGCGGATGACCTCGAAACAGGCTTTGACGGCGCGCAAGGGCGCGATCGTTGCATCCTTCAGGGCGGCTTGAATCGCCGCGGCGCGCTTGGCTTTTTCTTCGTCGGTCGCGCGCGGCAGTCCATAGGCGCCCATCACGGCATTGAACGCCACAACGTCTTCGTCGATCGCACGAACGAGCTCCGCGCGAAGCGCCACCGCCTTGGCGTTCACGGCCTCGAGGTCTTGCCAGACCGCTTCGTAGTTCTTTTTGCCGATGGTGAGATTGGCCACCATGGAGACAAGCGCCGCGCCGATGGCGCCAGACACCGCCGCCGCGCCACCGCCGCCAGGCGTCGGACGTTCACTGGCGAGATCGTCTAGAAAGGTCTGAATAGAACTATTCGCGGTCATGGATGTCGCGGTCCTCAAATGTCACGCCAGGGCTTTGGCTTGCGCATAGATATTCTCAGCATCGAGCACCTGATCGGAGCTTTCGAACAGCTGCCCGACGCAAGCCCGATGCAGTTTCAGCTTCAGGCCGCCTA
>PLUZ01000035.1 GCA_003162995.1 Methylocapsa sp.
TGGCTCGCGCGCATCGTCTGCTTTGCTTTTTCGATATCGCCCCAGGCTCTCACGCAAACGGTCAACCGCGCCACCGCTGAAACCCAAAAAGAGCTTGCCGAAGAAGAGGGCCTGGCGCCCATCCTTGCTTGGGCGAAGGCACTCATCGACGATATAATCGCGAGCGAATTCGACGCGCGCGATCTCGAATTCGTCTGGAGCACAGGGAACGAAACCGATCCCGTGGCGCAGGAGGCAGTCCTCTCTGGCTACACGTCGAAGGGTATTTTGACCATCAACGAGGCGCGCGCCGCGCTTGGCCGTGCGCCGCTCGCGGAGGCGTCGGCGAATAAGGCTATGACGCTTACCAACGCGGGCTTTGTCGGGCTGCCTGAATAGTCGGAACGTCGCACCGCAGGCTTTTCGAATTCCACATTTGGGTGTTGCATGCACGCTCTTGTCTCCAGCAAGGCGCGGACGGCCGCGCCCGCGCTNNCGCCCTGACGGAAAAGCGTGGCTCCGCGCATGTTCCGGTCGCGGCGGAAGTAGCACGTTTTTGGATCAGCAGGCTGCATGGTCCCGAAACAAATGATTCGGCGGTACTCAAATGTATCGAAGCTGCCGCGCAAAAATTGAATGAAGGCGACGAGGCGGGCGCGCAAAAGGCGCTCGATGCGAGCAGACTGACGCGGTTTACACCCGATGGCGTGGCACTCATGCGAACCGTCGCCAGTTCGCTCGGGATTGCGCCGCTCGATATGCCCTGGATGGAAGGGCCAAGACTTTGGTGCGCGGACGACATCGCGGCGCATTTGCCTTTCTTCAAGGACTTTGTACCAGCGGCGGGTCTACTTGCGAAGGCGGGCGCTTGGGACGAATCAAAGCATCCGCGCGTTCCTGCCGGATCGTTTGAAGGCGGACGGTTCCAATCGGGCGGAGGCGGGGCGGACACCGGCAATGGTGACTCCATTGTCGAAGGCCGTTCAGCAGCTAGGAAGCCAAGCGAGCATGCTAGCCTGCCGCTTGGAAGACCGCCAGAAATTCCAAAGGACGAGCCGCCTACCAATCAGCTTCGCAATGTCTTCGCAAAGCTGGCGGCAAGGTGGTTGGCGCGAGCTTTGGCTGGCTCTGCTCTTGGACCTGCGGGAGAGTTCGTTACCGCTTTGGATGCAGCGGCAGAAACGGCCTCATGGCTTTACGATAAATATCCGTATATTAAAGCCTACCTCGATGGCCCAAAATCGCTCGACAAAATTCAAAGAGATGTTGGAAAGCCCGAGAAAGGGTATGAAGTCCATCATATCGTGGAGCAAACGGCCGCTGCCCACGAGGGTTATTCCCAAGAGGACATTGATGCGCCAGACAATCTCGTGCGTATACCGACGTTAAAGCATTGGGAAATTACGGCATGATATATGACACCTAACGCCGACTACAATGATCTATCACCACGTGAATTTCTCAGAGGAAAGAGTTGGGATGTTCGATACAGAGTTGGCCTTGATGCGCTTATAAGGTTCAAGGTTTTGGAGCCATGAAGCAAGCTAACCTCAAGTCCATGACGACTGATCAGCTGGTTGATCGCTTTGCTGAGATTGGCATCGCCCAGGATCAGGCTCTTCTTTATGGGGAAGTGGGTCCTTTTAGGAAACTCTATCTACAAATGAAAGAGGTGGACACCGAACTGCGAACACGTGGAAAAGATGCCCGCAGTGCGCTGCAAAGGCTCTATGACCATCCAAATATGCAAGTGCGTCTGCAAGCAGCCAAAAGAACACTTACCGTCGCGCCTCAGGCGGCTCGGCAGGTGATAGAGTCCATCAGTGAATCAGACTGGTTTCCTCAGGCAGGTGAGGCAGGAATGACATTGTCAAATTTAGAATCAGGTTTGTTCAAACCGGATTGAAATAAAGCTCTTTTTGATGCTCTCATTAGGTGCGAGTGCTAGAGCCGTGAAACGAGTCAAGCTCAGTAAGATGACGGTTGATGAACTTGTTGATCGGTTTGCATATCTTAGCATAGCCCAGGATAAAGCAGAACTTTATGGCGAAATTTCTCAATACAATAGACTTTTTAAAGAAATGACGGCTGTGGACCAGGAATTGCGCGCACGCGGCCGGAAAGCACGTCTTGCACTTCTAACGCTGTATGACCATCCCAATATGCAAGTTCGTGTGAAAGCAGCTATAAAGACCTTGGGCGTTGCGCCCGAGGCGGCGCGTAAAGTGCTTGAAGCAATAAGAGCATCAAAATGGCAGCCACAAGCAATGGATGCGGGGATGATCATTCGCGGTCTCGNNCCGTCGATCAACTCGTGGATCGCTTTGCGGAGATTGGGATCGCGCTGTATCAGGCTATGCGTGGGGCTGCATAAGCTAAGGTTAGAAATTTAGCTAATCAAATGCTGGCGGTGGATAAGGAGCTGCGTCCACGCGGTCGTGACGCCCGGCTGGCGCTTGTTTGTCTCAATAACCATCCCAATATACAGGTCCGCTTGGATGCGGCAAAATGCACGCTTGAGATTGCGCCGGTTGCCGCGCGGAAAACCATCAAAGCCATAGAAGAGTCCCGATGTTTCCCTCAGGCTGGCGATGCTGGCATGACCCCNNAGCACGCAAAGGGCGCTCGACTCGAGCAGCCACTCGCGGATTTCACCCGAGGGCATGGCGCCCACGAGGACTGTCGCCAGTTCGCTTGGGATTCCGCCCTTGAGCCTGCCATGGGCGAACGGGCCAAGACTTTGGCGCGCGGAAGACATCGCAGGGCATCTGCCTTTGTTTAAGGACCATGCGCCGGCGGTCAGATTGCTCGCAAGGGGGGATGGGACACCTCTTTCCGCTTTGCATAGCCGATGTCGTCTTCCTACTCTAATGCTCTGTTCAAAAAACAAGGAGCATTCATGTCCGCGCTGCGCATGTTCATTCCGATAACCAAGGTCAACGCGGCGCGGCGCCTCGTCTACGGCCTCGCAACCGNNCCGAAGATCGCGCCGGCGAAATATGCGACTACGCCTCGACCAAACCATTCTATGAAAAATGGTCAGAAGAGATCGCAAAAGCCACCGCCGGTAAGTCTTATGGCAACCTCCGTGCCATGCATGGGCCTGTCGCGGCCGGCAAGGTGACCGAAATCACGTTCAACGATCAAGCAAAACAGATCGAGATCTGCGCCAAAGTTGTCGATGACGCCGAATGGGCAAAAGTCCTGGAAGGAG
>PLUZ01000489.1 GCA_003162995.1 Methylocapsa sp.
CGCTGCGAAAAGGCGCCGCCGCCTCGGCCGCGCTTGAAGCCATTGCCCATGCGGCGGTCCGCCAAGAGGGCCAAGGGGGCCTGAACGCCGCCCAAGCGAGGCGGTTTTTCGAAGCCCATTTCCGGCCTTTCCACATATCGGCGCAAGGCCCGGGCGTGGACAACGAAGGTTTCCTCACCGGCTATTACGAGCCCCTTGTCGAGGGATCGCTGACCGTCTCCCGCGATTTCACCGTGCCGGTCCTCGCCCGCCCGGACAATCTCGAGTCTCTTTCGCNNTCGCCTTATCCCAGCCGCGCCGCGATCGAGGCTGGCGCTATTGAAGGCTTTTCGGCGCCAGTCGTCTGGCTGCGCGACCGGGTCGAGGTGTTTCTTGTCCAGGTGCAAGGGTCGGCGAAGGTCCGCCTTGCGGACGGCAAGGTCTTGCGGCTCGTCTATGCCGGGCGCAATGGCCAGCCCTATACGTCGATTGGGCGGATTCTCATTGTGAGCGGTGAAATCGCTGAATCCGATATGTCGCTCGCCACTCTGAAGCACTGGATTCGCGCGCACGGCCAAAAGCAAGGCGATGCGGGTTTGGAGTTGATGCAGCGCAACAAATCCTATGTGTTTTTCACCCTTCAGGAGGACAGTGATCCGGCTGTAGGCCCCACCGGCGGGCAAGGGACAGGCTTGACGGCTTTGCGATCGATCGCCATCGACCGCGCGATCTGGCCCTATGGGTTGCCGTTCTGGATCGCCGCTGATCTCCCTTGGCAAAGTTCTTCCGTGTCGCCGTTCCGGCGCCTGATGATCGCGCAGGACACGGGCTCGGCGATCACCGGTCCCGCCCGCGTCGATATTTTCTTCGGCTCAGGGGATGACGCAGGCGCGCGGGCAGGCGATATTCGGCATGCGGGCGACGTTATTGTGTTGCTGCCCGCCGGAGAGGACCGGACCGGTGCATGAAAGCGTCTCATCTCCCAAACGGCCCCGGATCCGGCGGCTGAGCGCGGAAGAGATCGAGCTGTGGCTTCACGTCACCCGGGGCGTCGCCCGCCGGACCGGGAGCCGTTTGCCGGAGCCGCCGGAGGTGCAAAAAGAAGCGGCCAAGGCTCCGCCCCGCGACACAGAAATAAAACAGGCAGCCAACACGCAGAGGCCTCCTGCGCCGGCCGAACCGAAAGCCCCTCCTCTATCCCCTCCCCCGCTCGCGCCGCTTGAGCGGCGGCTGCGCCAAAAGCTTGCGCGCGGCCGCGCCGCGCCGGAAGCCGTGATCGACCTCCACGGCATGCGCCGGCAGGAGGCTTTCGTCGCGTTGAGGACGTTCTTGGCGAAGGCGCAGAGCGAGGGGGCGCGGCTTGTCTTGGTCGTGACCGGCAAGGGCGAACGCGGCGCGCTAGGGGAAGGCACGCCGGGTATTTTGCGCCAAAGCGTGCCAAACTGGCTGCGCGAGCCGGGCTATCATGCGATCGTCGTTGGCTTCGAGGAAGCCCAGCGCCCGCATGGCGGCGCCGGTGCATTCTATGTCCGGCTCCGGCGGCGCGATCGGTTGACGCATAAGAAAGGCGCGCCGTGAGCGCCTCGAATAGCGACTGGAATGACGTCTTGGCGCCATCGATCGCCGAACTCGACCTTATGGCGCAAGCGGCTTTCGCCGCCCTGCCGGAGGAATTCCGCCGCCTCTGTGAGGGCATTGTGATCCGGGTCGAGGATTTTCCCGACGATGAAACGCTCGATGAAATGAACTGCGAGAGCGAATTCGACATTTTGGGCCTGTTTCGCGGCCGCGGCCGCGCCCAATCCGAGGCGAGCCCGAGGACCGGACAATTTCCCAACATGGTCTGGCTCTACCGCCGCCCGATCCTCGACTTCTGGGCGGAGCACGAGGAGACGCTCGGCGCCATCGTCACCCATGTCCTCGTGCATGAAATCGGCCATCATTTCGGGCTTTCCGACGATGATATGCACATTATCGAGCGGGCCGCCGGATAGCGCCATAATAGAGCATTTTCAAGCGAAGCGGATGCCGGTTCGCGTCAAGAAAATGCGACAAAACAAAGATCTAGAGATGCGCCACACATCAAAGGTTGATCATGCTTGAGGACGCGCTCGCCGCCGCGAACCAGATTTTCACGCCGCCGTTTCGCGCCGTCCTTTGGAAGACGCTGGCGCTGACGCTGGCTTTGCTGGGCCTCGTGTGGATCGCGCTCCACAAGCTTCTCGTCGCTGGCATCGCGCTTCCCCACGCTTGGGCGGTCTCTTGGGCGAATTCTTGGGTGTTTTCTTGGGCGGCGGCGGCTTTGTCGCTGATTGGCGGGCTGGGACTCGTCGCCGGCCTCGCCTTTCTGGTGACGCCGGTATCCTTCATCGTCGCCGGCTATTTCTTCGACGAATTGGCGGAAGCCGTCGAGCTGGAGCTCGCTCCAGGCGAAGCCCCGGGCCGCGCCCTTGCCCTCAGCGATTCGCTCTGGTTGTCGGTGAAATTTGCCGCCGTGGCGCTTGTCGTCAATGCCCTGGCGCTACTACTCCTGCTGGTGCCTGGCATCAATGCCGCGGCGTTCTTTGGCGCCAATGCCTATTTGTCCGGGCGCGGCTATTTCGAACTCGCAGCGGCGCGGCATCTGCCCTTCGCGGAGGTCCGGCGGCTGCGCAAAGCCAACGAGCTTCGCCTGTTCGGCGCGGGGCTTGTCATGGCGGCCCTCCTTGCCGTTCCCATCGTAAACCTGCTCACGCCCTTGTTCGGCACCGCTTTCATGGTGCGCATTGCGAGCAAGATCATGCGGCAGGCCGGCAAGCCGCCGCACCCGTCATCATGGGCCGGGTGACCGCTCAAATCGCGCGGGTGCCGGCGAATTGCCCGGTTTTGCGGTAACGGTAGAGATAGGACGGCACGAAGGTCTCGAATGGCTCGGGCGCTATGCCAAGGCCGCGCAAAGTCCGCCCTTCAGTCACCGCGAGCGCCGAGACGAGATTGTCGTGGTGCAACAGCTCGACCTGATCTCTGGTTATCCTGAACATTTCAGGAAAAAGGCCAAGCGACAGTTTCGTTGCGGCTTCGGTGACGGAGGCGATGAGTTTCGCGCGTTCGAAAGAGACTGGAACGAGCCAGCGGCGGCGGCAGGTCACCTTCAGGACGAATTCGTTGATTTGCCGGAGCGTCGCGACTTCCGGGCCGCCCAATTCATAGGTGGTTCCCGGGGTTGCTTTGTCCTCGGCTGCCAGTGCAACCGCCGTCGCCACATCCCCGGCGAAGACCGGTTGAAGCTTGGTTTGGCCGCCGCCGATCAAGGGAAGCGCTGGCATGAAGCGCGCCATGGCGGCGAACCGGTTGAAGAATTGATCCTCCGGCCCAAACACGACGGACGGCCGCATGATGATGGCCCCGGGCAAGATTTGCCGCACCGCCGCCTCGCCGAAGGCCTTGGTTCTCGCATAGAGCGAAGACCCTGCCGGATCGGCGCCGATGGCCGACATGTGCACGAAAACGTCCAAGCCCGCCTCCTGCACCGCCTTGGCGACGGTTTGCGCGCCAAGGTGTTGGATCGCATCGAACCGCTGCGCACCCTGCTCCTGCAAGATGCCAACCAGATTGACGGCGGCCGCGGCATCCCGCAGCGCATGCGCGACGGAGTCCGGATAGCGCAGATTGGCCTGGACCGCATGGATTTGACCAACCTTGCCGAGCGGCTGCAAATGAAAGGCGAGATCGGGGCGGCGCACCGCGACACGGACCCGCCAGCCCCGCTGCGCCAAGGCGCGCACCACATGCCGGCCGAGAAAGCCCGAACCGCCAAAGACCGTCACGAGCTGGTTTGTTCTTGTCAATTCATCCGCCATCGCCGCAGGTCTCCGCTGCAAGGTTTGCTGCCCGCCCCCTATTAGAGGGCTTTCGCGCGCAAGGGAATTGCGAAAGCGCGGCTGATCCACGCTTTGTATTGACAAAACCTTGAACCGGCCCCAATCAGAACCGCATGCCCAGATGGCGGAATTGGTAGACGCG
>PLUZ01000332.1 GCA_003162995.1 Methylocapsa sp.
GATAATACTTCTCAATATTCACACTCCATGATAAGGCGTTGTTAAGCTCAGACTTCTGAACGAAACAGGCCTTGCATGGAATTTGTGCTAAAAAAGCGGCAATATATTTGTGTTTCCTATACATATAACATATAGTTTTTTAGTTACGTACGCTATATGTATACATGTATCAAGAACTTGTAAGCTTATGTTTATATATACATTGAGATAAACGCATACCTACGCAATTAAATTCTTAAGTAACCGCATGGAATAGCTGCCGTTACAGAAACAGGCACAGAATATTTGTCTTTTCAAACCAGCGCCGGAAAATTCGCACGCAAACGACGCCATTCCGCATCGCCCTTTGCGGCGGCCGGTTCAATTTGAAGCGGCCGTGACTTAGACCAAGTCTAAGAAGAGACCCGTTTCCAGATGAAAATGATGCGGAATTCAGGATTAAGGCAATCGAACGCGGGTTCGCTAGCTTTCAAATCCGGGCTAGGGGGCCCTGGCGCGGTTGCGGTCGGCCGTTTGCTTTATCTCGTGGCCTGAAATGTGGTGGCCATCCTCGTGGTGAAGCACTTCTTTCAGTCTGTTGCGTTCAAAAATGATGACAACGAAAATCGACAGGAAAAAAGGAAATAGCAGGTAGAAAAACCGGAAAACCAGCAAAGCCGCCAGCACCTGAGTTTTTTGCATCTCAGGCATGGCCCCAATGAAAAACCATTCAAAAACACCGAGTCCGCCCGGCGCATTGGACCAAAGGGCGGCCGAAAAGGAGGCGATAAACACCGCGAGCACCGCGAAATAACCGGGATTGCCGGTGTCCGGCAAAGAGAAATAGATGATGCCCGCCGCCCCGAGGAGTTCGAGGGGTGCCGCCAGCAGTTGCCGCATGGCGATGTCCGGTTTCGGATATTCGAGCCGGAACCCCCTTATGATCAGCGGCCTAAATCCGAAAATGGAGCCGGCCACATAGACCGCGACACCACCGAGGAACACCACCCCCACCAGCCGGGCGGTTGTTGGATCGGTGAGAAACCGGAACTTGTCCGGCAGCATGCCGCGGAAACGGCTCAATTGCTCCGGCTCCAAAACTGAAATGATGCCGCCAAGCAGAACCGTACCGAGGGCGAACGTCAACGAACAGATGGCGACAAGAATCGCGACTTGCGCCGCGCTCAGGCCTTTCGAGTGATAGGCGCGGTAGCGGACCATTCCACCCGAAAAAACCGTCGCACCGATATTATGCGCGAGTGCGTAGGTGGTGAAGGAACAAAGTGAGATAAACACCCAGGAGATATTCTTCACGCCGAGATGCAGAAGCGCGATGCGATCATACCAGGCGAGCGCTGCATAAGCGACGAGGGTAGAGAGGATCGCCAGCAGATAATGAGTGGGCGAAATCGATGTGAGGTGTTCCCAGACCTCCGGCCCAACAGCTTCGCCTTTGAACTCCCGGTGGAGAAGCCAAAGCGATACGGCGACAGCGGCGAAGCCAACCAACGGCCAGAAAAAATCGAGAATGCGCTTCATCGCTCTCCGGATAACCCTTAACGGCCGTGCCGCGCGAGCCGCTACGGGCCGCCATGTCCAGGCGGCATCCCTGCACCATGCGTACCCCTATGGCAAGGGGGAACTTGATAGAAACGGGAGGTCATGCGGAACCGCCGCCGGCATCTCCGCCGCGAAAGATAATACTGAAAATTCAGCAAAAAGCTCAAACTTAAAAGCGCCGCGCACGCATCCCCCGAGTTTCGTCCGGCTCGGCCTCACTCCTGCCAGCAGGGTCGGCGGGCTTGCCGTTGCCCTCAAGGATTCGCGCATTGCTTGGATCGGCGAGCGTTTCTTCAAGAAAATGACGGGCCTCGTCAAGCTGGCTTGTCAGCTCCCCGGCCGAACGCTGCAAATTGTCCCGCCTTGTTCGCGCCGCGCGCGCATAAGTCGGATAGGCGAAGTGAGCTATATCGGTTATTCCGGATCGTTGCTCCTCCAAAGCGATTTCACGGTCGAGTTCCCGCGCCATCTTGGAAAACTCGGCGATCATCGTTTCGATTTGCGCGACGCGGCGTCGCGTCTCGTCGACCTGAAAGCGCCTGAGACGTGCAAGTGAATCCCGCGACTTCATTGTTTCAACTCCAAGACGCGGGCTGGACCTGCGAGAAGGCCACGGAAAAAGATACCTGACTTTTCGACAACGACCTACTCCAACGCGATCGGCATGGCGCGGTTAACCCAGAGAGCCCCGCGCGATCACAACTCTGCTCCAGTAAAGTTGCCCATTCGTTACCCGCGGTCAGGTCCAGGCAATCTTTCTCTGCCGCGGCGGGCGTGTATAGTCATGCTGCGCTCTGATTCGGCATCGCCTATCGGTCAGTGCGGTCTGTCCTTCGTCGCGCAAGCTTGGTTCGCCAAGAATAGCGGCACGAGACGGTGAGCCGAATCAACCGCGTGACTGTGGCAAAGCAAGCGGCGGCGAACCGTCTTTCCGATGGAATGTTTTTGTTAACCAATGCCCGTTAAGGTTACGAAATTCGTAGCGAGCCATTCATCGCGGGACGACCGGCCTAACCAGCCACCGCGGGGGACTTCAAGCGATCTTGCGCGCCGGCAAGGCGACCGACGGGGGGAAGGCTGGGACCTCACATGCGCGTTTTACTGATTGAAGACGACAGCGCGACGGCGCAAAGCATAGAGCTGATGCTCAAATCCGAGAATTTTAATGTCTATACAACGGATCTCGGCGAAGAGGGCATCGATCTCGGCAAGCTTTACGACTACGACATCATTCTGCTCGATCTGAACCTCCCGGATATGTCGGGCTATGAGGTTCTGCGCACTCTGCGCGTCGCCAAGGTCAAGACGCCGATCCTCATTCTTTCGGGGCTTGCCGCGATCGAAGACAAGGTCAAGGGCTTGGGATTTGGCGCCGATGATTATTTGACGAAACCGTTCCACAAGGACGAACTCGTCGCGCGCATCCAAGCCATCGTGCGGCGCTCGAAAGGTCATGCCCAATCGGTCATCGCGACAGGCGATCTCATCGTCAATCTCGATCAGAAAACCGTCGAGGTCGCCGGCGCGCGCGTGCATTTGACCGGCAAGGAATATCAGATGCTGGAACTGCTCTCGCTGCGCAAGGGCACGACCCTGACAAAGGAAATGTTTCTCAACCATCTCTACGGCGGGATGGACGAGCCGGAACTGAAGATCATCGACGTTTTCATCTGCAAGCTGCGCAAAAAACTCGCCAATGCGAGCGATGGCCGCAATTATATCGAAACGGTTTGGGGACGCGGCTATGTCCTGCGCGAGCCGGGCGACCAGGACGAACGAATCACCGCCTGAGTTTTCTGGCCCAGGTTTTTCGCCCCAAATTTGTCGTCGGGGTTCGCCGCGGATTTTTCCCGTCCGCGGCTGTCTCTGCGACCCGCCTACACCCCAGCCGCGTCGAAGTGTCCGCCGCTGGCGAGCTTCTCATATACCGTGAGTGGAAGAGGAAAAGCGGGAAGCGGTTTTCCCCCGCGTCCCGCTTTCGTCTCTTGGATTTGCACTCATCACATTGGATTGATCACCGAGATGTGATCCAATTTGATGACGGAGCTGGCCTTATCTCACGCCGCCGGCCGAACGGTGTCCGCGGGTGCGAGTTCCCAATGATCGGGCGAACGCCACAGCCGTGAGAGCAGAAGCTCACGCTCGAAGATGAATTCCTTCGGCAACCGATCGAAGAACTTGTCGAACTGCTCCTCGTGCCCGCGCGCCTCGGCGGTGCCCGCGTCCCGGCTGACAGTCATCAAGTTGTAAAATTTGTCCGCCGGGAAATCGAGGCCATTCCATTCGATGTCTTCGCGCCGTGGCATCCAGCCGATAGGGCTCTCGACGGCATTGGCGCGGCCGTGAACGCGGTCGACGATCCACTTGAGCACGCGCATATTCTCGCCGAAGCCGGGCCAGATGAACTTGCCGTTCTCGTCCTTGCGGAACCAGTTGACGCGGAAAATCCGCGGCGGATTGGAGAGGCGGCGCCCCACATTGAGCCAATGGCCGAAGTAATCAGCCATGTTGTAGCCGCAGAAAGGCAGCATCGCCATTGGATCGCGGCGCAACGCCGCCTGGCCGATCGCGGCGGCCGTGGCTTCGGAACCCATCGTTGCGGCGATATAGACACCGTGGCACCAATTAAAAGCCTCGAACACGAGCGGCAGGTCCTTGCTCATACGGCCGCCGAAAACGAAGGCTGAGATCGGCACGCCTTGCGGCTTTTCCCAATCCGGGTCGATCGATGGACATTGGCTTGCCGGCGCAGTGAAACGGCCGTTTGGGTGCGCCGCGGGGCGCCCGCAATCGGGCGTCCAGTTCTCGCCCTTCCAGTCGATGAGATGCGCCGGCGGCTTGTCGGTCATCCCCTCCCACCAGACATCGCCGTCGTCGGTGAGTGCCGTGTTGGTGAAAATGGTGTTCTTACCGATCGTCTGCATCGCGTTGGGGTTGGAGTGCCCGTTCGTGCCGGGCGCAACGCCGAAGAAGCCCGACTCCGGATTGATCGCGCGGAGTGTCCCGTCCGGCGCCTTCTTGATCCAGGCTATGTCGTCGCCGACGGTATTGACACTCCAACCTTCAAACCCCTTCGGCGGCACCAGCATAGAGAGATTGGTCTTGCCGCAGGCGCTCGGGAAGGCCGCGCCGAGATAGGTTTTTTCGCCGTTCGGGGCTTGGATGCCCATGATCAGCATGTGCTCGGCGAGCCAGCCTTCATCGCGCGCCATGACTGAGGCGATGCGCAACGCAAGACACTTCTTTCCGAGGAGAGCATTGCCGCCATAGCCGGAGCCGTAGGACCAGATCTCGTAAGTCTCGGGGAAATGCACGATATTTTTACGGCTGATGTCGCCTTCGCACGGCCACGGCACGTCCTTCTGTCCCGGTTTGAGCGGCGCTCCCACCGAGTGCATACACGGAATGAAGAAGCCGTCGCTGCCGAGCGCATCGAGCACAGCCTTTCCCATGCGGGTCATGATCCGCATGTTTGCGACGACATAGGGGCTATCGGAGAGCTGCACGCCGATTTTGGCAATGGGCGAGCCGATCGGCCCCATGCTGAATGGGATAACGTACATCGTACGGCCGGCCATGCAGCCGTCGAACAGTCCGCGCAAGGTAGCGCGCATTTCATCCGGTGGCGCCCAATTGTTCGTGGGGCCGGCGTCGTCCTTGTTGTTTGAGCAAATGAAGGTACGGTCCTCGACGCGGGCCACGTCGGATGGGTGCGAGCGGGCCAAATAGGAATTTGGACGTTTCGTCGGATTGAGGCGTATGAACGTACCGGCGTCGACCATCCCCTGGCACAACCGGTCGTACTCCTCCTGGCTTCCATCAGCCCAAACGACCTTATCGGGCTTGCAAAGCGCCGCCATTTCGGCAACCCAATCGCGCAGCTTGCCGTTGGTTGTCGGACTGTTCAGGTTAGCATCCATATTACTTTCCCTCCCGAGGTTTCATGCCATACACTTTCGCGGCTTAATGCAATCGGACATCTTTTTTACGACGACAGGGCTGATGCACGTTGCTTTTTTGTTCGCGGCTAACCACGCCCCCTCGAAGTACAAGGAATTTTTTCAGCTTGCAAGCCGATCGCTTGGATCGGCCTCAAGGGTATCATAGTCACTGGGTTCAAAACGCGCCCGCACTCTGGGCACAGGCAGGCTTTCGGCGCGGCGCGCTGCTTTAACAACGGGGCGATCGCCAAAATTCCCCTGGGGTGCGGATGACGTGCGGGAAGGCAACCCGGGCAGTGCGATCGCCGCTGACAAGGTCGAGCCCCTCGGCCCGTGGCGAGCCAAGGCCCCCGCTAGGCCCTCGGCCAGCCGCGAAAGGGCGGCTTGACGACGTGTATTCACTTCCGCATGCACTTCGGCCTCCGCCGCGACGAAGGCCTCGGCGCCAGCAAGCGAAACAGTGCGTGACTCGGAGCCTGTTCGGGTCGAAAACGCCGTCCAACTTTATCGAACCATGCTCTAGCGAAGGTGTTCCGGGATCTGAGGGTTGCTGGCGGGATTCGTGTCGTGCTTCGACAAGCGTGTGATCAAGGCGCCGCCTAAGAGGGGCTGCAAGTCCGCTTCGAGCGCGTCCGCAAACTCCTTCGCATAGACTTCATTGCCATTGACATGGAGCGTGAAGGATTTGATGTGTTTTGCCTTCTTTTCGGGATCCTCGATAGTCACCTTGGTCCATTTATAAAGTGGAAAATGTTCAGGGCCATGCTTTTCGGCTTCGGCAACATACTCCGCGAAGGCATCAAACTGATTCTTCAATGTCGCGTGATGCTTCGTGAGGATGTCTGTGAGCGGCTTGATTGCCAGACTGCCGGGATCGCTCCGTGCCACTTCCGCAAACGCATCGGCCAGATTAATCCGTACTTGATACTCCCATTGGTCGCTCATGGTTGATCTCCCTTGGCTGTCATGGCGATTCTGGCTCCCGCTCTTTAGACAACAATCGCTTCAAGTTATTGATCTGAACACGCCGGCAACTTCCAACCGGCAAGTCCATTCCCTTGCTATCATCCGCGACGAGTCATAATAGTCAAGTAATCCCTTCTGTTCCACACTGCAGATCTAATCATGGAGATTGGCCGTGGTGCCATCAATTGGCAAGACGTAGATTTTTATTCTATAAAACAGACTATTGACACTTATTTGTTCTATTGAACGCCCGCATTCAGGTCAATATTCCCGACACACGTTAGTGCCACGCGCCACCGCCACCCCAACCGGCAGGCATCACACATTTGATCTATTAGGTGCGCTACGCCCGTCCGGCTGCCTTAAGCTTCCGGCACGCACATCGAAGCCCTCGGCCGCGCCGGGCGTGACCGTTCACTTCATGCCGGAGCGCGGATTATAGGGTTTTTGGCTCTCCCATTTGCGCATCAGGGCCACAAGTTCGGAATCCGCCTCGTCAGGGAGCACGATCTTCAAACTCACCAGCAGATCACCGGCAGACCCCTGCGGGTTCGGCAAGCCCTTGCCGCGCAGGCGCAAAGTCCGCCCGCCATTCGAGCCGGGCGGAACCGTAAGCTCAACTGTACTGTCGAGTGTCGGCGCGTTGACCTTGGCGCCGAGGACCGCCTCATAAAGCGTGACCGGCAAATCGAGCCGAAGATCGTGTCCCTCGACCCGAAAATAGGGATGTTTGGCGATTTGCACGGTCACCATGGCATCGCCGGGTTCCCCGCCCAAGGGACTTGGCTGACCCTGCCGCTTCAGGCGGATTTGCTTGCCATCTTCGATGCCGGCCGGGATCGTTACTTCCAAGGTGCGGCCGTTCGGCAAGGTGACGCGTGCGGTGGTCCCTTTGACCGCCTCGCCGAGGCTTATTGTCACGCTCGCACCGACATCCTCGCCGCGCGGCGGCTGTGCGCCGGGACCATGCGCCCCGCGCCTGCGCCCGCCGGCCGGCGCCGCGCCAAAAAGATCGGCGAAAATATCGCTCGCATTCAATCCCTCGGCGCCGGGATGCCCGCCGCCGAAATTATATTCAAAATGCTGGAAGCCAGGGCCGCCCGCTTGCGAACGGCGGCCAAAGCCCGGGCCTTCCGCGCCAAATCCTTCAAACCCCTGGAACCGCGGCTTGCCTTCAGCGTCGATTTCGCCGCGGTCGAAAGCGGCGCGTTTTTTCTCGTCGCCCAAAATCTCATAGGCCGAGTTCAACTCGGCGAATTTCTCCTTCGCCTTCGGATCCTTGCTTTGATCGGGATGGTATTTCTTGGCGAGCTTGCGAAAGACCTTCTTGATCTCGGCCAGGTCGGCGGATTTCTGAACTCCCAAGACCGTATAAGGATCACGCATAGATCATCCCGTTTTCGCGCTCGCCCAACGGCGCAAGCGCAAGTATCTGCCCCCAACTTGGGATGGCGGCAAGCCGGCCGCAAGGCTTTTTTGACGGAAACCCATCGCACCCGGAAAGCCAATCCGCTTATTAAATCTTTTTCCAGGGTTTTGCTTCGGCGATCGTCCATTCCCCCTGTTTATCCGCACAAGCGGTTCCCTGGAGGGACTGTTCGTTGCCCTTGCGATCGAGTTCGGCGAGAAAAACCCGGCAAATCTCCGCATTCAAGGGATAGGCTTTGCCAACTGGAGTAAAAGTGCCTTTGTTGCCCGAATCCGGATTCTCCCAACCGACAAGCGAACCATTGCCTTGCGGATCGAGGGCGGTCGAAAGCGCCGCCTTGGCGCGGCGCCAATCCTCGGGCTCGAGAAGACTGGCGATCGGCGGCTTTAAGACCGTGCCGGTCGCATCTTCCTTGGCGCCAATCAGTGGCGAGATCGGAAACGACATGGAACATCCAGCAAGGACCGCCGGCAAGAAGCCAAAAATGCAGAGTTTGGCGGCTCGTTGGCCAACCAGCAGCAAAGAGGAGAAACGAAAAATGGTTCGATGCCTGCAAGCCATGCTAAAAGGCCTCGCACCAAGCGAAGACCGGCGTTCGCGGCGAATGCTATCCCCTGTCACGGCTTGGCCACTCGTTATGTTGGCAACTCGTTAAAATCGGCTCTTTCGGAGGTTTACGTTGAACGCGTTAACGAGTCGTGACTTCGGCAATGCGGACGATCCTTTCGCGCTGTTTGAAACTTGGTTCGCAGCGGCCAAAAAAAGCGAGCCGAGCGATCCGGATGCAATGGCGCTTGCAACTGTCGACCCCAGTGGCCTGCCGAATGTGCGCATGGTCCTGCTCAAGGCCGCCGCACCGTCTGGATTTGTCTTCTACAGCAATTCGCAAAGCGCCAAGGGCCAGGAGCTTCACGCGAACATGCAGGCGGCGGCGGTCATACACTGGAAATCTTTGCGGCGGCAGGTTCGTTTGCGCGGGCCGGTGACGCTTGTGGACAATGCCGAGGCAGATGCTTATTTTGTAAGCCGTCCTTTGCAGAGTAAGATAGGCGCCTGGGCAAGCCAGCAATCGCGGCCTCTCGAAAGCCGTTTTGCGCTGGAGGCCGCGGCCGCCAAATATGCCGCGAAATTTGGCTTCGGCGAAATTCCAAGGCCCCCGCATTGGTTCGGCTATAGGATTTCGCCGCTCTCCCTCGAATTCTGGTCGGAAGGCGCTTTCCGTCTGCACGACCGGATCGTCTTCCGCCGGCAAACGGTAGAGGATGCCTGGCGCAAGGAGCGCCTCTATCCATGACCCCAACCGAGACTTTCGGCGCACAGGCCCTGACCCGTCCGAACTTTACCCGGACTTATCCCAATCGTCCCGCGCTTGGCGTCAGCATCGCCGTTTTCCGGTCGGACCGGGTTCTCCTAGCCAGGCGCGCCAGACCACCCTTCAAGGGCGTTTTTTCGCTGCCCGGCGGCCTCGTTGAGGCCGGCGAGACATTGGAGAGCGCGGCATTGCGCGAATTGCGGGAGGAAGTCGATGTCGATGCGCGGATCGTCGCCTTTAACCAACATGTGGAATCGATCGATCGCGACGGCTCAGGCAAAATCCGCCATCATTATGTGATCGCCTCCTTCGCGGGCGCGTGGATCGCGGGGGAAGCCAAGCCAGGACCAGAAGCAACCGAAACCGTCTGGGCCTTGCCTTCGAGCCTTCCGGCTCTCGACTGCACGCCGCAACTCATTGCCGTGGTGGAAGCGGCGGAAAATCTGCTGAACGCGCCCCTTTGTGCACGCCATCCTTGAGAGCCGGCCGATGACTGGAGCCTCACACTTCGCAGCCGCCGGAAATCTTCCGGGCCGCGTCCTTCTCGCCCTTGCGGCGGCCGCGTTTTGCCTCGTGGTTTCAACGGCGCCCGGAAAAGCCCAATTCGACTTTCTTTTCGGCAAGCCATCGCCGCCGCCCGCTGCGCCCCAGCCCGCCGCGCCGAGCGCCAAAACACCGAAACACAGCACGGCCAAGCAGACCAAGTCCAAGTCCAAGAAAACCACGGCGGGCAAACCATCGCCCGATGCAAAGGCAAATACGCCGGCCCCCGAAACGGAGCCGCCGGCGCCTTATGATCCCGAGATTCTGAGGCTTGCCGAAATCCTCGGTGCGCTAACCTATCTCGACGACCTCTGCGCCTCCAACCCATCCGGGGATTGGCGCGCGAAGATGCAGGCGCTTTTGGAAGCCGACGCCAAGACCGCGGCGAGGAAGGAGCGGCTGGCCGGCAGCTATAACCGGGGCTTTCACGACTATGAAAGGACCTATCATTCTTGCACGCAAAACGCACAATTGGTGATTAGCCGGTTTCTCGCGGAGGGCGGCAAGATCGCCCATGATGTGGTCAACCGCTATGGCGCGTCGTGAGGATTGATCCGTTCGGCCGCCCGGGCATGTGCGCGGACGGCCGGAAACTTAACTCGCCGCCTAAAGCTTAAAGCTCCGGCGGCAGCACCAGGGTCATATCAATGACGATCCTGGATGCCGTTGTGAACCTCCGCGAGGATTTTGCCTTCGACCCAGGTGAAACCGGATTCGGGAGCTGCGCAAACGATCCCCTGCTCGCCGATGAGGCGGTCGCAGAGCATGACGCAAATATCCTCCAAGGGAGCGCTCTTGTCATTCTCCTCGGTCATGCGATCGATCGAGGTTTCTGCCTCCTCTTCGCCATCGACGAGATAGATGATGAAGACTTCTTCGTGGCCCGCAATGCCATGTGCGTTTACCCTGAACGTTTCCCCGCGATATTGAAATTCTCGTACCATGTGGTCCGCCGAACTCTTCTTGGTTGTTAGCGATAAATCCTCGCTGAATTTCAACGAGGAGTGAAAACGCGGCGACCCTTGACATGCGCGGACGCAACGGTCAAGGCACGCCGCCGAGACATTATGAAGCGTGGGGAATATTCGCGTTCGGCTCGCAAACCGGTTGTGCGCCGCACCGTGATACGGGCCGCAATAGTCTGCAAAATGCAACGATCCTGCGTTGACTTCGTTCGTTGAAATTCGGATGGTTAAAACCTGCTTCGTTATGTAATCAAAATTACCTTTGCTCTTTTGCGTGCGGCACGATTGAAAAATCTCATCACCGACATTTTTGGCCTCAGCGTCGGCCATGCGCAGGATGAGCGGCTTGGCTCCGGCGTCACGGCGCTGATTTTCGAGTCTCCCGCCGTCGCTTCGGTCGCGATTCACGGCGGCGCGCCGGGGCTCCGCGACACGGGCTTGCTCGAACCCGGAATGACCGTCGAGCGGATCGACGCCTTGGTGCTTTCGGGCGGCTCCGTTTATGGCCTCGATTCCATGGGCGGAGCCGTTGCCTTTCTGCGCGAGAGCGGCCGCGGTTTTGCGGTGCGCGACATCAAAGTGCCGATCGTGCCGGGTGCCGTGCTTTTTGATCTTTTGAATGGCGGCGACAAAAATTTTGGGCGAGAGCCGGTCTATTGGCATTTGGGCTATCAAGCCGCGGCTTCGGCGGCAGCTGATTTTGCTCTCGGCAGCGTGGGCGCGGGCTTCGGCGCCACCACCGAAAATCTCAAGGGCGGTCTCGGCTCGGCGAGCGATGTCACCTCCGCCGGTTTCCGGGTTGGCGCGCTTGTCGCGGTGAATGCGGTTGGCCGCGCGACCATCGGCGAAGGCCCGCATTTCTGGGCCGCCCCTTATGAAAAAAATGGCGAGTTCGGCGGCCTCGGCTGGCCCGCGCCATGGCCCGCCGAGGCGCTCGGCTTTCACATCAAGGGCGATGCCACGGAAAATACCACCATCGCCATCGTCGCCACTGACGCGGCCCTGACCAAACCGGAGGCCAAGCGTCTGGCCATCATGGCGCATGACGGCATGGCACGCGCGTTGCGGCCCGCGCATGCGNNATTTTCTCCGCCGCGACCGGCGTGGCACCGCAAGTCCCAACACTGCGTGACCAGACCGAAATCGGCCACTGTGCCGCTGATTGCTTGGCCCGCGCCATCGCCCGCGCGGTTTACGAGGCGACGCCCTTGCCTTTTCCGGGTGCGCTGCCAAGCTGGCACGGGCGCCATCGCCTCGACAGGATCAGTTAAGGCCGCTCATAGGCAGCTGCTCGAGCCGGGAGGAAACAATTCCTATGACCTTCATCCGCATAGGCCTCGCGGCCTCGATGGCAATCTGCACGCTTCTCGCGGTTCCAGTTTCGGCCCAAGAAAAAGAACAAGAAAAAGACAAACAAAGCGCCACGGTTTGGACCGTTCCCGACATCAACGCCTTGCCGGATGACGCACGCGGCAGGCTTGTCCGGCACGGGCGCGACCTCCTGACCATGACCTATGCCTACCTCGGACCGCACGCGCCCGACCGGGACACACGCTTCGCGGGCAATAATCTCGCCTGCAGCAATTGCCATCTCGAAGCGGGCACCAAGAAATTCGGTTTGCCGATTTACGGGCTCGCCTTTGATTTCCCACGCTATAGCGCGCGGACAGGCGCAGAAATTTCGATTGAGGACCGCATCAATTCTTGCATGACGCGGAGCATGAATGGACGCCCGCTGCCTGTGCAGT
>PLUZ01000206.1 GCA_003162995.1 Methylocapsa sp.
GCCGTCCACATCATCATGTGAGGCCGGACACATGACTGCACCCGACCGTCTTGCACGAACGCTCATAAAACCCCTAGCCAAACGGGGGCGTCCACATATGACAAGGCCATAACGAATGCTGCGCGGGAGTTGGAACGTGCCGGTGTGATTACGCGCGGCCGACGGCAAGTCACNNATACGCGTAAAAAGCGAGCCCCATCTAATCGGTAATGTACATTACCGACAGCGCCCCCTCAACGAGCTAACAATCAATACTGGTCGGAGGCTGACTGGTCGGAGGCTGACGTAAGCTCTCTAGCAAGATCGGATTCTTGCTGTCGAGGATCAAAACGCCCTGCGTCGCTAGCCAAGCGCGCTCGTCATCGGTTAAAGCGCTGGAAATGTGACTGTGAAGCGCGGAAGATATAACCGCAAATGAGAAGGAAAATAGCAATGGCCGCTACCACATCTAAGATTGCAGAACATCACACCAAGGCTGCAGAGCATCATGAAACAGCCGCGCAGCACCATCGCGAAGCCGCCAAGCACCACGAAGCGGGGTCGATCGAGAAGGCCGCTCATCACGCGCAGGTGGCGTATGGCCATGGCGCGCACGCCTGGAATTACCAAGAGGAGGCTGCGAAAGCTCATGCCGAGCTTCACGCCAGCAGCAAAAAATAAATCATCTCGCCCACGAGAGCGATTTCGACGCGCCTTGGTCGGCTTCAATCTTCTCTCTTTTATTCGCGCGCGCCAAACCTGCATGTTCGGCTTCGCCGAACATGCAGGTTTGGAAACCCGTCATCTAATCCTCGGACCGGAGAAGGATAATGAGCACACTTCTTATCATCGTTATTTTATTGTTATTGTTTGGCGGCGGCGGTGGGTATTACGCGTTCAATACCTATGGCGGAGCGGGCCTCGGCGGCGTGCTCGGCACGGTTCTCGTTATTTTTCTGATCCTCTGGCTCCTCGGCCTGGTGCGCTGAATTCTACGCAAGAGTAAAATTCGTCGTCACAGATCGGACGTGTGCTAGCACGGCGGGTCATCTGCGACCTCTCCTGCTTCCAGGGGGATTTAGTTAAGGAGATAAAGATATGCTTCGCAAAATAACTGTCGCCCTCGGCGTTGCCCTAGTGTTGGGCGGCGTTTTCATGACGAGTGACGCTTTCGCTGCCCGCGGCGGCCACGGAGGCGGAGGGCATGGTGGCCACGGCGGCGGGGGTCGCGGTCATGGAGGTCGCGGTCATGGAGGTCACGGATACGGCGGCGGATATGGTGGGGCGTACGGTGGCTACTACGGTCCGGGTTACGGGTTTGGCAACTGCCTTCCGGTGCCGGTGCCTATCGTTGGCTGCTGGTAAACCACCGGCGCGTAGGCCGATAAACCTGAAGATCCGTCCCGCGTTCGCTGCACTGCGGCTTGGTATTAGAGGAAGAAATTATGAACAAGGTTTGGAAATTACCCATGAGGTGGAAGACGCTGTTTGCTGGAACGACTGCCTTGGCGCTTGCCGGCTCGTGCCTCGCTTATGCGCAACAGCGCCCCGGCGGTGACAACGTTTCCGCACCGTCCAGCGCCAGACGGTTGCCGTTGGAAGACCGGGCCAAAGTCGTGGATGCGCGCATCGCGGCGCTCAAGGCCGGTTTGAAACTGACCCCCGATCAGGAAAAGAACTGGCCGGCCTACGAAGCCGCCTTGCGCAATCTTGCGAAGCTGCGCGTCGAGCGGTACCAGGAGCAAAAATCGGAGAACGCCGTGGAGCGCCTGCGCCAGCGCGCCGAGGATCTGAGCAGTGCCAGCGCGGCGTTAAAGCAACTGGCCGACGCGGAGGAACCGCTGCTCGATAGCCTCGATGACGCGCAAAAGCACCGGCTTGCCACGTTCGCCCGCGTCGCCCGTGAGCGACGTGCCAGGATTAAGGGCTAACGTCATGGTGGCTCTCCGGTGCGAAGCGGTTGAAAAACTCAAGCTGGAGTATGCCTGATGAAACCTCTCACAGCAGCAATTATCGGCGCGCTCGTCAACGTTCGTGGGTTTTACTCGTCAATCGGGCGTGGCGCTCTCTGCCCGCATATCTATATTTCAATGGCTTCGGGCCCTCAACAGGGCTCTGTCGCGTTGCCAAATATAGGGGTCTGATTCACTCTCGGTGCAAACCTCCCCGCCTCAAAGGCATCATTCGAGCGCGAAGCAAATCAACGCTGGCGCGGCCATACATCGCCCGCTTGAGCGTCTTCAACTTATTGATCTGTCCTTCCGTCTGCCCATTGCTCCAGGGTTCAAGCACGGCATTGCGAACGGCCTCGATATCTTGCCGCAATGTCCTGACAAAGCGCCGCATACCGTAGACGCCACACTTGCCTGCGTCGTTCAGCCAGATGTCCAGCCTCTCCCCCGTCCCGCCACGAAGTAGCCTCGGAAGCGCATCGCCAGATGGCGCATCGTGGTGAACTCCGCTGACGCTGCCTTAAGCACATCGACGTTGACGATCTGGCGGGCAGTCATCTGTCCACGGGGTTTCACACAGAGCACCGCCGCGGTCAGGGGTGAGATGTGACGACCGGTCATCGGATCCAGCGTTTTCACGCGCGGCGCTACTGGGGCTTCCTGATCCGAAGAGGACCGGTCATTTTCATCGCCCACCCGTGTGCTGCTGCGCCACGGAGCGAGAAAGCGTGCCAGATGACTGAACGAGCCGGTGTAGCCACGATGACGGATGTCAAAGAACAGATGGCGGACTTTGGTCGTCCCTTCGGCCCAGCTTCGTGCCAGGAAAGCCTCGAAATAAGCCGGCGTGCAAAGTTTCGGCGCCATGACATTCAGCTCCGGCAAGTCGATGCGACGCACCCAGCGCTCGACACGCCGGCGACCGAGACCCAGCTTCCGAGCGATATCCCTGACATTACTGCCAGATTCAGAGAGTGTCTAATCTCATCAAACATTGCCTGGCGAGTGGCTTCGCGTCCGCGGCGCACCAGACGTTCGTGCGCCGCGACGTCCGAGCACCGGTCTAACCTTTCGATGGCCTTTTGCTCCGGCGTGTCCTGATCATCCTCCGCCTGGACAGGGGACTCCCGGATCCGCGCCTCGAAGCGCCCGAGCTGCCGCTCGATGGTTTCCCGGAAGTTGTTCAACAGGTGGAAGCGATCAGCGATCTGCCGCGCCTGCGGTGCACCCTGACGCGCGGCATCCGCATAGAGGCCAGCGCGATCGCGGCTGACAACCTCGATCTCAGGATGCCCCTTGAACCAGTCTGCCGCAGTAGCGGCCGAGCGATCCGCCAGCAGGTCCACCACCTGACGCCGCTCCAAATCCACGATGACCGTCCCGTAGGTCATGCCGAGCCGGGCCATCAGTCTTTCGGATGGCCGCCCACCCGCGCTGTGGCCAAAGAGCCTGACGATCCCATCCAAGCGGGCGGTCCGGCGTGCAAACGGGGCTGCGAGCCCCGGAAGTCGATCGGCGAAGATCCGACGATCACACTGATCATTCCGGCATCGCCAGCGGGTGAGCCGCGCATGGATGTGCACCGGTGCCCCTTGAGCGGAGAGATCTCGAAGCGTTCGTAGATACGAGCTGTGACGGGAGTTCGATTTTGTGCCACATATAGGACAAGCAGCTTGGTCCCGGCTATCGACTGCAACGAGCCAGCCCGGCTCTGCCCGCTAGACGGACATTACGTTCAGATTCGGCGCGGGCGCCCAAAATGCTAATGTTTTCATCCCGTTTGATGCCGCCTATCAACACACGATGCAACCTGGGCGAGTTTGCACCGAGAGTGAATCAGACCCTAAATTGAGGCATTAACGGTCAGGTTTTTTGTCGCCCGTTTGTTACCGTGTCAGTGCCCATTTCACTTGAGA
>PLUZ01000219.1 GCA_003162995.1 Methylocapsa sp.
CTGCACGAACGGCAGGAAGCTGGAAAGGAACTCGACGTTCTCAACGTCGAGCGCGGCCCTCGCAAAGGATTGCATTGCATCCTCGTAATCTGCATTGGGCGCCGGCCAAAAAGAATGCACCTTGGCCTCCCGCATCGATTTCGCAAGCGCGGCTTTGATGCGGCNNCGAGCAGCTCGACCGGCCAGGATCCGACGAGGAGCTGGTAGAGCAAATATTCGTCGTTGCGATCTGGCGGTGCACTGTCCTCGATATCGCCCCGGCGGGCGCGCAGCAATCGGCTCCAGATCTGCACCTGGCGCGCCCATTCTTCCGGCATATCGGACAGCACCGCGAGCCGCGCCCGCGTGTCTTCACCCCGCTTGGTATCGTGTGTCGAGGTCGCAAGCATGGCGTGCGGCGAATTCTTGGCGCGCTCGCCGTTGGCTTTGTGGAAGGCCGCCGCAGTGATGCCGAAGCGTCGGGGATCGCCGCCCACCTCGTTCAGCGCCACAAAGCGATTGTAGCGATAGAAGGCGGTATCCTCGAGGCCCTTTGCCATCACCGGACCGCTGTACTGCTGAAGCTTCATGGAAAAGCGCAGCACGCTGGCGCGACTGAACCCGCTCTTAGGCTCAGCGGTTAGTTTGCCGGAGAGCGCCTTGCGTAGGAAATTAAACACCGTGGGGTCGATTGCCGAATCAATGCGGCGGGCTTGAGCCACAGCCCAGTCCAACTCGCGGCGATCGGCGCCGTCGCTCTCTGAATCGAAATCGATGTAGGTGCGGTAAACCGGAAAGCAGGCGACGATCTGCTTGATCGCACGTTGCAAGATCTGCCTGGTGAAATCCGCAGTCATCGGATTCTGGCGGGCCACGTGCGCCGCATCACGGCCAAGCGCATTGAGCTCGCTTGCCATCTCGTTCTCCATGATCCGGATCTTGGATTCGTAAACGACCTCGGAGAACGGGGCGTCAAGACCGGCGAAAAGCTTATAGGTTTCAGTGAAGCCCTTCTCGCCAGCCGGGTTGACCATCACGCCGAGGGCCAAATTGGCAAAGTCGTATCCAGTGGTTCCCTCGACCTTCCAGTCTGCGCGTAGCGCCTCATGCGAGGCGAGGATCTTCTCGACGACAAGGTAGAATGGCCTCTGCACGGCGGCCCTTAAGCAATCTAAATAGGCCTTGGGATCAAGCAGGCCGTCAATGTGATCGATGCGGAGGCCATCGATGATGCCTTCTTCGATCATCGGCAGGATCAGCGCGTGAGTGTGGCGGAACACGGCCGGAAGCTCCATGCGCAGGCCGGCAAGATCGTTGATGTTGAAGAAGCGGCGGTAATTGATGTCGTCGCCGGCGACGCCGAAATAGGCGACGCGCCAGAATTGCCGTTGGATCACGGCGTCGAGCGCCCGCCAGTCGTCATTGAGAGCCCCAATGGATTGTTCGAGGACAGCCTGGGCCTCCGGCCTATCGCGCACCAGCGCCGCGAGTCTCGCCTTCAGTGCGAGCGTGCGCTCGCTGACTTCTGGACGCCACTGCTTCAGGTCGGCGAACAGGTCTCCAAGCCGGTCAAGTTCGGCGTCCTCGTGTCCGAGCACGCTCTGATAATGCAGCGGGCACAGCGGCAGCTTGTGTGCGTCATAGGCCCAGATCGCAAGACTGCCTTCATCCGGGTCGAACTTTATCTTGAGCTTGCCAGACTTCAGCTCGGCTCCGTACTGGTCACCGAGGAACGGGACGAGCAACTTGTCATGCAAATAGCGATTGTCCGAGTCCCAGTCGATGTCGAACCAGCCGGCGTGGTCGGATTCGGGGCCCCATTCGAGTACGTCGAGCCAGAGCGGGTTGTCGGCGCCGCCGACGCCCATATGGTTGGGCACGAAGTCCAGGATCTGGCCGAGGCCGGCTGCGGCGAACGCCGCCGACATGTCACGGTAATCTTGTTCGGCGCCGAGTTCGGGATTGAGCAAGAGATGATCGGTGACGTCGTAGCCGTGGGTGCTGCCAGGACGGGCCTTGAGGTAGGGCGAAGCATAGACGTGACTAACCCCGAGTTCGGCGAGGTACGGCGCAAGTCGGGCTGCGTCCTCGAAGCGAAAGCCGGAATGAAATTGCAACCGGTAGGTAGCGCGGGGCATCATCGCGGCGTCTCCACGGACCAGCGAACCGACCATGGTCCGAGGGCCAGTCCGCAGTCGCCTTCAGACCACAGGCTGCGGTCAGGCACAGACGGGAATTCGACGGGCTTTTCAGAGAGGTTGGCTGACAGCACGAGCGTTCCGTCGAAGCCGATCCGCCATCGCACCTGGACGGCACCGTCGCCATAGACCGCGCCGGCGCCGCCACGCTTGATCTGCTTCAGCAAGGGGGAGATCTTACGCCTGCGGACCAAGAGCAGCGCTTGGTAACGCCCGAGGTGTGCGGTGTCGATGAGATTCCAATTTAGCTTTGCGGACTTGAACGTCGCGTCGGCCAGCGGATCTGGAATGCGTCCGCGCTGCTCCGGATCGGCGAATTCAGGAAACCGCGCGAACTCCTCACGGCGGCCTTCGCGTACCGCCTCGGCGAGATCTCCGTCGAAATCGCAGAAGAACGGGAACGGCTGCTGTGCGTCCCATTCCTCGCCCATGAAAATCATCGGCGTTTGCGGGAGGAGCAGATAGACCGCAGAGAGCGCGCGCATGACGTTGGCCGGCGCAATCATGCCGAGACGCTCGCCAAACGCGCGATTGCCGATCTGATCATGATTCTGGATGAAGGCAACGAATGCGCCGGGGGGCAGGAACCCTGACGGCGTCCCGCGCGGCGAACCGCGATAGGACATCATCTGACCTTGATAAGCGAAACCCTCGGCCAATGCCTTGGCGAGAAGGTCTGTCCGGCCTTCGTAATCGGCGTAATAGCCGGTGCACTCATGGGTGGCGGCCACGTGCAGCACATGATGCAGGTCATCGTTCCATTGCGCCGTGTAATGCGCCGGAGCGCAACCCTGACGGACGAGCCGGCACGCATCGTTCTCCTCGTTTTCCAGTAACAGATGGATTGGACGGCCGGCCAGGGCGTGCGCGCGCTCGACGAGTTCGTCAAGGAGATGCTTCGCGCCCTCGTCGATGATGGCGTGCGCGGCGTCAAAGCGCAGGCCGTCGAGATTGAATTCCTCGAGCCAGTAGAGCGCGTTGTGAATCACGAACTCCCGCACCGGCTTGCTGCCGCAGCCATCATAATTGATTGCGGCGCCCCACGGCGTGTGGCGCAGTTCTGTGAAAAATGCGGGCGCGTATAGCGGCAGATAGTTTCCATCCGGGCCGAAATGACTGTAGACTACATCGAGCAGCACAGCGATACCGCGGGCATGCGCGGCCTCGACCAACGCCTTAAAATCCTCAGGGCGTCCATAGGACGAGTCGGGCGCGTAGAGCAATACGCCGTCATAACCCCAATTGCGCCGGCCCGGGAAGTCCGACACAGGCATGATCTCGATGGCGGTGACGCCGAGCCAGGCCAGATGGTCGAGCTTTTCGATAGCGGCGCGAAAGGTGCCTTCAGCAGTGAAGGCGCCGATATGGATTTCGTACAGAACGACGTCGTCCCAGTCCCGGCCGGCCCAATCCACAGTCCAGTCGTAGCTCACCGGATCGATGACCTCGCTCGGACCGTGAACGTCGTCCGGTTGAAAGCGCGAGGCAGGATCGGGAACCATCATCCCGTCCGGAAGCACATATTGGTAGAGACTGCCGGGCTTCGCTTCGTGCGTCAGGAGCTCATGCCAACCGTCTGAAGTCTTCCGCATAGAGAAAGCTGCGCGGCCCCCGTCAAGGAAAAGGCCCACGCTCTCGGCGCCCGGAGCCCACAGGCGAAAACGGATGTCGCCATTGGGCTCCAGGATGGCCCCAGCCGGTGTCCGATATTCTCGCGCAGTCACTCGGCGACCGTCGGTCTCGCGTCAGGGATCAGCGCGAACAGTAGGAAAGACCGACCCATAACTGCATAAGTCTGGCCAAACCTGAATGTTTGGTTCAGTTCCTCTGTATCCTCCGACAGGTTGGTGTCGATCATTAAGGTCCAAATCTTGTTGGAGCCGTTCTGGCTCGGAAGCGTAAACTCGACCATGTCATGCCACGCGTCGAATATCATTAAGATGGTCGCGTCCTCGCCGCGCTTGCGGATGCCGGTCGGCTGAGCTCGCCTGTCGAGCATTAGGCCAAAACATTGGACGTGTCCTTTCCAGCCGGGCGTCATCTCTGCTCCGCGAGTACTGACCCGGTCAACTCCTTGATATCGAGTTCCTCATTATTCGCGTCGGTCAGGAACCGACCATGGCGCAGAATGGAAAAGCGGCGGCGCAGTGTAGTAACCCACTTGACAAAGCGGATAAGCGACTGGCCCTTGTCGTTGTTTTCGAGCGAAGACATCTAGTCGGGGCTGATAAATTTTGAGATGCTAGCCCGACGTCGGCGATTTCGCTTTCGACGATGTGTAGTTGTCCCATAGCCCCGTCGCTACAAACCCGGCTTCCAGCAATGTGACTTCAGCCCCTTCGTCCTTTATCCAATCCTGACTTTTGGCATATTGTATTGCTGAGGCATAGTCCGTTCCAGACCAGCCCCTTGAAACAAAGGCAATATACACGTCGCTCGCCATTAAACTCTGTCCCGAAGCCACGTTACGAGACCTAAAGATTTCCAGCATGGATTTAGCGCATTCTTCCAGATTTGGTTCTTTAACCACCGTCTTCGCCTCGACATAACCCATGAAGTTTTAACAAAAGAGTCGTTATTTGGTTGCCCGCTGGCAGGGAAGGATTGCGCGCCTTGAGGGCGAGCCAATACGGTTTAGTTCATCCCTTGCCGGCCTCTGAATTTTGGCGGACGAGAAGCACAAACGAGCGCGGCGTTACCGCATACGTATCGCCTGGCTTGAATTGCCGACCGCTGTTGTCGAGGCCATCCGCCATAGATGTATCGAACGCCAATTTCCATGCCAACGAAGTGTCAAAGCTCGGCATTCGATAACTGATCGGCTCGTGGTGAGCATTCATGATCGCAAGAAACGTGTCGTCGATTTCAGGTTCGCCGGCAGCGGTCAGGTGATACTGGCCGGCTTCGCCACTGAGCGCGAAACTGAGAAAATGAGCGGATTGGCGTTGCCAATCCTGCTGTTCCGTTTCTGTCCCGTCCGGACGTAGCCAGGTGATGTCCTTGATCTCCGTTCCAGGTATCGGCGAGCCATGAAAGAAGCGGCCTCGACGGAAAACGAAGTGCTCGCGCCGCAGCTTGATGAGCTTGCGGACGAAATCGCGCAGTTTCTCTGTCTCCGCGCCAAGATCCTGCCAATCGATCCAGTTGAACTCTTTGTCCTGGCAATAGGCATTGTTGTTGCCCCTCTGCGTGCGACCGATTTCGTCGCCGGCGAGCAGCATGGGCGTGCCCTGGGACAGCAGTAAGGTCGCCAGAATGTTGCGCCTTTGCCGTGCACGCAATTCGCGGATCGCCGGATCGACCGTTGGCCCCTCGACTCCGCAGTTCCAGCTGTGGTTCTGATCGGTTCCGTCCCGGTTGTTCTCGTGGTTCTCCTTATTGTGCTTGTCGTTGTAACTGACGAAGTCGCGCAGCGTGAATCCGTCGTGGGCGGCAACGAAATTAACGCTCGCCGACGTGCGCCGCCCTTTATGGAAAAAAATGTCGCTCGACCCGGTGATACGCAGTGCAAGTTCTCCGATGACGCCGTCATCACCCTTCCAGAAGCGCCGCACGGCATCACGATAGCGGTCGTTCCATTCCGCCCAGTCGGGCGGGAAGTTTCCGAGCTGATAGCCATCGGGGCCTACGTCCCACGGTTCAGCGATGAGTTTCACCTGCGAGAGGACCGGATCCTGCCCGATGGCGTCGAGAAATCCGGAGAATGGGTCGAAACGGCTGTCCTGCTCGCGCGCAATCGTCGTGGCGAGGTCGAAACGAAAGCCGTCGACATGCATCTCCTGAACCCAATAGCGCAGCGAATCCATCACGAGATGAAGAACTCGTGGATGATGCAGATTGAACGAGTTGCCACAGCCGGTGAAGTCCACGTAATAGCGGCGATCGTTCGCATCGAGACGGTAATAAGATGCGTTGTCGATGCCGCGGAACGATAACGTCGGGCCGAGCTCATTGCCTTCGGCGGTGTGGTTGTATACGACATCGAGAATGACTTCGAGGCCCGTCTCGTGCAGAGCCTTGACCATCGTCTTGAACTCGCCGAGCTCCCCGTTGCTGAAATAACGGGCCTCCGGCGCAAAGAAAGCGATGGTGTTGTAGCCCCAATAGTTGACCAAACCTCTCGCCGCGACCGTTGCCTCGTCGATGAAACCCTGAGCAGGCAGGAATTCGATCGCGGTGATGCCGAGGTCGCGCAGATAGTCGAGAACGGCAGGCGCGGCGAGCGCGCCGAAGGTGCCGCGTAAATTCTCGGGCACCTGCGGATGCAGCTTGGTAAGCCCCCGCACGTGCGCCTCATAGATGATCATTTCGGTCCACGGGCGGCGCGGCGGCTGATCGTCGCCCCAGGTATGTGCGGTGTCTGTGACCGCGCATTTCGGCATGAACGGCGCGCTGTCGCGCGCATCGAACGATAGATCGGCGGCCTTATGGCCGACCGTGTAGCCGTAGAGCGCGTCGTTCCATATGAACCGGCCTACCAGCCGTTTGGCGTAGGGATCGAGCAGGAGCTTATTGTGGTTGAAGCGATGGCCGCCTTTGGGATCGTAAGGGCCGTAAACGCGAAGGCCGTAGAGTTGTCCCGGTCGCAGATCGGGAAAATAACCGTGCCATTTCTGATTCGTGTACTCCGGCAATGCGATACGGGCCGTCTCGCGCTCCCCCTGCTCGTCGAACAAGCACAATTCTACGCGCTCGGCGTTCTCCGAGAAAATCGCGACGTTGACTCCCTTCCCGTCCCAGGTGGCCCCAAGGGGATGCGGGCTGCCAGGCCACACGCGCGTGCCAAATTCCGTCGTGCCTTTGAACGCCCTAAGCGAATGTTGCGTCGCCGGTGTCGTTGTCTCCTTCTTGCTGTCTGAGGAACTGTCGACCATCACGCGATCTTCTCCCAATCTCGTAGAGTCAAGACCCTTGCCGGGAAAAGATCAAAGCTGCAAGCGGCGGCAAAGTCAGCGCCAGCGAGAATGGTTGGTCATGACAAGGCACAGCTTCAGCAACGCTGCCACCGAAATTTCCCAAGCCGCTGCCGCCATACGCCCCCGAATCGGTGTTTACGCGCTCCCGATAATAGCCGCCGCGAGATACGCCGATGCGGTAATTGTGCCGCACCACTGGCGTAAAATTGCAAACGATCACCACAAACTGATCGCGGTCCTTGCCGCGTCGGACGTATGAAATGACGCTTTGCTCGGTGTCGTGGCAATCGATCCATGCGAATCCTTCCAACTCGCAATCCAACTCGTGCAGTGCCGGTATGCTGCGGTATAAATGATTCAAATCGCTCAAGAGGCGCTGCACGCCTGCGTGCATCGAATTGTCAAGCAGCTGCCAGTCGAGTCCAATATCGTGGTTCCATTCACGCTCCTGAGCGAATTCTCCGCCCATAAACAAGAGCTTCTTGCCGGGTATCGTGTACATGAAAGTCAAATAGCTGCGCAGATTGGCGAATTTCTGCCAGCGATCACCTGGCATCTTGGCCAGCAGCGAGCCCTTGCCGTGGGCGACCTCGTCGTGGGACAGTGGCAGAATGAAATTTTCGGTGAAGGCATAAAGAAGTCCGAAGGTGAGGATGCCGTGATGGTGCTTGCGATGCACCGGGTCCTTGCTCATGTAGAGCAGAGTGTCGTGCATCCAGCCCATGTTCCACTTGTAGCCGAAGCCGAGACCGCCGATATAAGTCGGGCGCGACACTATCGGCCACGCGGTTGACTCTTCCGCCACAGTGAAGGTTCCGTTGCCGCGCGCATAGACGGCTTCGTTCATGCGCCGCAGGAAATCGATCGCTTTGAGGTTTTCGCGGCCGCCGAAGCGATTTGGAATCCAATCGCCCTCCTTTCGACTGTAGTCGAGATAAAGCATGGAGGCGACGGCATCAACCCGCAGCCCATCGACATGGTACCGATCGAGCCAGAACAGTGCGTTGCACAGAAGATAATTCGCCACTTCGCGCCGGCCGTAGTTGAAAACCAACGTATCCCAATCTCGGTGGCGGCCTTGGCGTGGGTCGGCGTGCTCATAGAGTGCCGTGCCGTCAAAGTTTGCCAGCCCACACGGATCGGCGGGGAAATGGCCGGCGACCCAGTCGATGATGACGCCGATGCCCTCGCCATGGCAGCGCTCAATGAAGTCGCGGAACTCGTCGGGCGAGCCGAAACGGCTGGTCGGCGCGAACAGCCCGATCGGCTGGTAGCCCCATGAGCCGTCGAACGGATACTCGCTCACCGGCATGAGTTCAATGTGGGTGAAGCCGAGATCGCGAACATAGGGGATCAGCTCTTCGGCGAGCTCACGGTAGGTGAGATAGCGCCCGCCCTCGGCGAGCCGCCGGCGCCACGATCCGAGATGAACTTCGTAGATCGCAATCGGCGCATCGCGCGCCGCGACGGCAGAGCGGCGCTCCAGCCACGCACTGTCTTGCAAACGATCGTTGCGAAGTTCGTAGACGATTGACGCTGTTCCCGGCGGCCGCTCGGCGCAGAAAGCAAAGGGATCAGCTTTGAGAGCCAACAGCTCACCAGCATCGGACTTGATTTCGTATTTGTAGAGCTCACCAGACAGAATGCCAGGAATGAAGATTTCCCACACGCCGCAGGATGGATGCCGGCGCATCGGATGGCGGCGCCCGTCCCATTGATTGAACGGACCCACGACGCTAACGCGGCGAGCATTCGGGGCCCAAACGGCAAAGCCGACGCCGCTGACGCCATCGATCGATGCGAGATGGGCCCCAAGTTTCTCGTATGCGTACCAATGTGTCCCTTCGGCCAGCAGATGGATGTCGATCTCGCCGAGCAACGGAGGAAAGCGATATGGATCTTCGACTTCGTAATCGTTTCCGCCGATCGCGAAGCGCAGCTGATAGGGAAACGGGCCTTCGGCGTCCAAGCGGCCCGCGAAAAAACCACCAGAGTGGACGCGCTCGAGTTCCAGTCGAGTTTCACCGGTCCGTGCGTCGACGATCGCGGCCGCGTCAGCTTCCGGATGAAAAGCACGGACCACCATGCCGCCGGCGGGGTCCGGCCCGTGCATACCCAGCACCGAGAACGGATCGCCGTGGTTACCCGCGACAATCGCCGCAGCGGCTGCGGTGTCCACTAGTTGCCGCTGTTCACTTGCCATGGCAGATAATCTCCACGATCCCGGCCAGCGGAATATGGATCCAGTCCGGGCGATTGGCAGCCTCGTAACAAATCTTGTAGAGCGCCTTTTCCAGCACAGATATCTCGATCAATTGGCTGAACGAAGCCTCGTTGCGCGGAAACGAGGGACAATCGCCGATCGCGGCGCGATAGCCGGCAAGAAACACCTGTTCGGCGCGCCGACGCCAGTCCTCGCTCCTTAGCTGTAGCGCGCCGCGCGACTCGGGACGGATCGCGTCGTGCTCGTACAAGGCGGACGCCGCTGCGTAATCGAGCGAATGCACCTACCGTGTTGCCTCCAACTCGCCCTCTGCGCGGAGCCAATGCTCGAGGTCTCCTCCGGTCGGCCGACCCTCCAGCTCCCACATGGTATAGGCTCGCTTCGCGATCTCGGTGTGACGATCGGGTAACATCGCACGCCCCCTCCTATCCAGCAGCCTTTTCGAGTATGGGGTCGGCTGTCACTGCCTCAGATATCGCGGCTGCCTGTGGCGTTAGGTCGTGGTAAAGCGCAAGATAGCGGCGCGCTGATTCCGACCAACCGAAATCCTGAGCCATCGCCTGTCGCTGCACCTTGCGCCAAGCCAAGGGCTGCCGGTAGAGCGCCAGCGCCCGTTCGATGCAGAGAAGCATATCGGCACTATTCGCGCTCTCGAACGCGAACCCCGTTGCCGTACCTTGACGGACCGAACGTTCGGCCGTGTCCACTATGGTATCGCAGAGGCCGCCTGTGTTTCTCACGACGGGCAAGGTGCCGTAGCGCATCGCATAAAGCTGCGTGAGCCCGCACGGCTCGAAACGGGCCGGATGAAGCAAGATGTCGCCGGCCGCCAGAACCCTGTGCGCAAGCGGCTCCTCGTAGCCGATGCGGACCGCGATCTGCCCCGGGTGGTGGCGCGCCGCTAGCTCAAAGCGCTCTTCGAGGAGGCAATCTCCGTCCCCGACCAGCGCGCATTGGGCGCCACTCTCGATGATCCTGGGCAACGCAACGGCAACCACATCCGCCATCTTCTGTTCCGTGATCCTGCTCACAAGAACGACGAGCGCAGCCTCCGCATCCACTTCAAGACCGAGTTCCGCTTGCAGCGCCGTCTTGCATACCCGCTTGCCGGCGATGTTTTGCAAATTGAAGTTGGCGGGGAGATGGGCGTCGGTTGCGGGATCCCAAATCCGGTAATCTGCCCCATTGAGGATGCCGACGAGATCTTTCGCGCGACGTTGCAGCAGCCCTTCGAGCCCGCAACCATATTCGGCAGTGAGAATCTCCCGCGCATATGTGGGGCTCACGGTTGTAAGACGATCGCTATAGCTGATGCCGGCTTTGAGGAACGAGATCTTGCCATAGAACTCAAGCCCCTCCGGGATAGGGCTGTCGCCAGGAAGGCCGAGCTGGGGATAGAGGCCAGCGGGAAACAGACCCTGAAAGGCGAGGTTGTGCATCGTGAACACTGTCGCAGGCCTTTGGCCGGAGGTTCCGGCCACGATCGCCGGCAGTAGGCCGGCATGCCAATCGTTGGCATGGACAATGTCGGCCCGCCAATTCGGCAATAGCAAGCCGAGCGAAAGTCGAGCAGCGACATGGTTGAACACTGCGAAGCGTTGCGCATTGTCAGGCCAGTCTTGCTCATTCTCGTCCTGGTAGGGGCCGCCGGAACGCCGAAACAGCGAAGGGCAGTCGACGAGCCAGAGGGGGAGGGCTGTGTCAGGTGTGAGCGCGGAGATCAGCCGCATCGGACCTGCACCCATGAAATCCGCGAGCTCAACCTTCACCGACTTGTCGGCTGCGGATTCGATGGCTTTCGGATAGCCCGGGAGCAGGAGCTGTATCTCGACACCGAGCGCGGTCAGCACCTTTGGAAGCGCCGCACTTACATCCGCGAGGCCGCCGGTCTTGACGAGAGGGTAAATCTCGGAGGATACGAAGAGCACACGCATCATGGTCTCCACAAAGCGTGGCAATTCCGGGGCTTCATCATCTTGTCAACGCCGTCGTTTCGTTTGATTTCGGCTTCGTCCATAACGGCAGCCTCCCACTAGTCTTGTTTGTTAGCTCGTTGAGGGGGCGTTGTCGGTAATGTACATTACCGATTAGATGGGGGCTCGCTTTTTACGCGTATGTTTTGGGAAGGTGGAAAGTGATGCGCGACCGGACCAACTGATAACATTCACAAGATGCCTCCACGAGTCCCTGCCGATTAAGTATCGTGACTTGCCGTCGGCCGCGCGCAATCACACCGGCACGTTCCAACACCCGCGCAGCATTCGTTATGGCCTTGTCATATGTGGACATCCGATNNGTTGGCGCTTGATCGGCCGATAGTACCGCGATCCGGGCGGCGTTGCTCGGTGATTCGCACCATCGGAGGTTCATTGATGACCCGCTTTGTTGGTTTGGACGTTTCGCAGAAGATAACAGCTATTTGCGTCGTCAACGACGCTGATCGGAGGCTATGGCGGGGCCAGTGCCCCACAAATCCAGAACAAATCAACACTTTGGTCCGCCGGCATGCGGGGAGCGACGCCCACATAGGGATCGAGACCGGAGCGATGACCCCATGGCTGGTGCATGAACTCCGCAATCTCGGGCTCGAAGTCGTTTGTCTCGACGCCAGGCATGCACGCGCTGCCCTTGAGATGCAGATCAATAAGACGGATCAGAACGATGCGGAGGGATTGGCTCAGATCGTTCGCACGGGATGGTACCGGTCCGTTCACGTCAAGTCGTTCGAAAGCCACCGCGCGCGTGCTCTTCTTGGCGCAAGGACTCAACTCATCGGCATGACCACGCGATTGTCCAATCACATCCGGGGGGCGCTCAAAACATTTGGTCTTCTGCCCGGCGCGATGCGGGGATTGCCTTTCGATCGGAAGGTTTAAGCTCTGATACTTCACCGTTCCGACGTCGCCCTGATTGTCCGGCCGATGCTCGTTGCCTGGCGGCAGATGCGCGAGCAAATTGCTGTTTTCGACAAAGCGACCCATGTATTGGTGAGGTCAAACTCCGCCTGCCAGCTGCTCATGAGCGTGCCGGGCATCGGCGTGCTTTCTGCACTTGCGTATGTAAGCACAGTTGAAGATCCAGGGCGCTTCAGCCGGTCACGATCCGTAGGCGCGGCCCTCGGGCTTACGCCGCGACAATATCAATCGGGCGAGGTCGATCGAAGCGGCAGGATTTCAAAGTGCGGCGACACGCTCGCTCGTACTCTATTGTACGAGGCTGCTGTCGTGATTCTGACGCGGCTCAAGAAAGCCTGGAGCTTGAAGGATTGGGGGCACGCCATCGCCAAGCGATCGGGCAATGGCAAAGCGCGGGTGGCGGCGGCCAGAGAGCTCTCCGTTATCTTGCATAGTGTCTGGCGTTCAGGACAGCCGTTCCGCTGGCCGGAGCACGCAAACGCCGCCTGACTCCATAGTTCATAAGATCCATCCGAGTGAAATTGCAGATGTGATGGTTGCCCGCCGGGTTAAAGGCTAGGGTGCGCGGCGAAGGTGGGCCTTGAGCGGCGTCATTGTATGCCAGCTCGTTGTGGACATTGCAGCACCTGTGCTTCGGACCAGATGTTGCGGCGGATTATTCCGACCGCGGAGAGAACCGTGACCCGGGGCAGCAACAAAAAACAATTGACAAAAGAAACGCGAATAGAGAACGCCCCCTACTCAGCGGCATCGAGGTGCCATAGCGTGGTCGTCATAAAGAGCGCCACATAGAGAGAGGACGTCCGCCATGCAGATTACCACGATCGGCATTGATCTCGCCAAGACTGTATTTCAGCTTCACGCCGTCGATGCGGATGGCACGACGGTTATCCGCAAACGTCTCAGACGGGCTGAGGTGCTCTCGTTTGTGTCAGGTCTCGAACCGTGCCTGATCGGGATGGAAGCCTGCGCGACGTCGCATTATTGGGCGCGCGAACTCGCAAAGTTCGGACACACCGTAAAGCTGATGCCTCCGGCTTACGTGAAGCCCTATGTCAAGCGTGGGAAGAACGATGCCACGGATGCGGAGGCGATTTGCGAGGCGGTGACCCGGCCGAACATGCGGTTTGTGCCGGTCAAGAGCGCCGACCAACAAGCTGTTCTCGTGTTGCATCGCGCGCGGGCGCTTCTGATCCGGCAGCAGACGATGCTGGCGAACGCGTTCCGGGCGCATCTGGCGGAGTTCGGGATCGTGATCCCGCAAGGTATTCGACATGTGCGCGCACTGATCGAGAGAGTCTTCGGCGAAGGCGAGGATCCCATTGATCTTCCTGCCCTGGCGCGCACGGCACTCCGACCTCTCGTCGCGCAGCTGATGGAACTCCGATTACAGATCAAGACGATCGAAAAGGAACTCCTCGCCTGGCATCGGACGAGCCAGGAAAGCCGGCGGTTGGAAACGATCCCCGGAGTGGGGTTTATTACGGCCACGGCCATTGCCGCGACTGTGGCCGATCCTTCGCACTTTAGATCAAGCCGGGAGTTTTCGGCTTGGCTGGGGCTGACCCCCCGGCAAAATTCATCGGGTGGAAAGGACCGTCTTGGCCGCGTCTCGAAGATGGGAAACGGTTATTTGCGTTCACTCATCGTCGTCGGAGCCACAGCGATGATCCGCTATGCCCGCGAGAAGGGCGCGGTCAGCGCCCGATGGATCAATGCACTGCTCGAGAAGAAGCCGGCGCGGCTCGTCTCGGTTGCGGTCGCCAATAAGACGGCGAGGATCGCCTGGGCGCTACTCGTCAGGAAGGAAGATTATCGGGTTCCGGTGCCGGTTGCTGCATGAGCGATCGGCTCAGACCCGCCAGAGGATCGAAAAGTTCTTCAGCTTGGGAAGGGTGATTATGGCGTGATGCAAATCGGTCGAAACCCGGGGTTGGAAAAACCCGAGGCGTTGTCAGAGCGCTAAGCTCGCTAACGTGAATGGGATTCAATCCGCGGATATCATCAGGGCCAGCGGCCAGAAGAGCCGCGCACGAAGGCCGGACATATGACTGCACCCGACCGTGTTGCACGAACGCTCATAAAAAAACCCTTGCCAAACGGGGGCGTCCACATATGACAAAGCCCTCAAAAGCGCTGACGCCGGACAGGCAAAGACGATCTGGTCCTTGCGGTACTTACCAATGCTCCGGCCATTGCCACCCTTGGCGAGAAAAGATTTCGGAGTGAATGACGGCCGAGGTTTAATCGCCATGACATGACCTTCGGTATTGCGAGTCTCTGAGAAGCGAACCCGTTATTAATCATAAGAATTTTCTCCCCTAAAGTTGCGCCATGAGCAATTTTGATCAGATCGTCGCTTGGTAGTCTGCTAGTCAAGTTCTGATACCAAAGGAAAAGCTGAGCGTAGCCAAAGCCACCTCTCCCATTAAGGGGCTTGCTTGGTCTTGGAGGAACAAATCACGGACAAGGACCGGGTCGAGGGATCGGCGAAGGAGATTAAAGGTAAAACCAAGGAGGGCGCCGGCAAGGTGCNNCACGCTCAAGGGGAATTAACCACTGCGGCGAGGTTCTCGTTGCCCGAAACCCCAATGCTTCGCACTGTTGTCAACATGTGCCGAAAACAGTGTGAGCAACTTGCTAAGAACAGAGATCGACGGCGAGTCATCGGCTAACTCCCGCGCTTTTAATTGCGAAGGGATTTCGCTCAGTGACGGCCAATACCTACAAACTGAAATTCCAAGGAAGATGTGTCGTGAGCACAATTCTGATG
>PLUZ01000576.1 GCA_003162995.1 Methylocapsa sp.
CAGCGAAGTCGCGGGACTGCGCGTCGAGCAGCTCACCACGGAGGCGCCGGTTCCTTCCGACCCGACCGATCCCAAGTCTTCTACGCTGCCTTGTCTGTCGATCCGGCTTGGCCGCACCAAGACCACCGAGGCCGATGCAAACGCAAGGGTGTTTCTGGTGGGGCGNNCTGCGGGCCGGCTATCTGACCGAGGCGGCGCGGCGCGGGGTTTCGTTGCCGGAGGCGATGCAGCAATCGCAGCATCGCTCGGTGCAGCAGGCCGCGAGCTATTACAATGAGGCCGAGCGGCAGCAGGGCAGGGCGGCGCGGTTGATTTAGCCTGTCTTGGTGGGAGCAAGGCCGTAGGGCTTTTAAAAACTACGAAATCCATAAGTGGCTTTTTGGCCAGGCGGAGGAGTCTGTTGGCAGCTGCCAACGGCACTTCCCAATTGCAACGCACCTTGGTGCAAAATCAAGGGGCTGGATTTCTCATGGGCCGTGGATTTGGCATTACTTTGCTGGTTGGCAATTGCCAACTTGGCGTCTTGGGAGCGCTTCGTGTACTCAAGTCGATGGGCTACTTTGGTCGGCGATAAAGGCGCGCCTTCCAATCTATGCAGAACTCGCTAAAGGCTTGTCGCCCCATCCTTGGGCGGCGGTCGTCGATACGTGCCACTACTCGCCGATCCAGGAACCGCCACGCGGGCACGCGACGGTGCAATCGTGGCCATTCCTTAAAAATCACCGCCGAAACCAGAGGGCGGGGGGTTCTTAGGCTTGCCGGGCATTGTAGGTGCTTTTGGTTATATCAAGCGCCTCGGTGTAAGTGTGCCGTTCGTTGAGCTGCCTGAAGCATAGTTTCGAGACACTTTAGGTCGGGCTATAGTGTCTACTTATTAGTTGGCAATTGCCAACTAGGCGCTTTTGCGTCGCCGCCATACAAGTATCTTATCGATCAAAGGATTGGTTAATTACCGTTTACTATTTTTATGTTGACTAAAGGGGCCGAATCCACAAACCTACGCTCAATCTACCATTTCTTCTTTGATTGGCGTTAATGACGGATCCGGCTGCAACCAAAGCTCCTTCGCGAAGTCCTGCGCATCCAGCGTCAATTGACCAGTTGATCGCTGATAACGCGAGAGCTCTGTCGTCGCAATTGCATACCTTACGTGCGCGCCTCTTCCCACCGACCGCGCAGAAAGAGCTACGGCTGTTCACTAGCGCCGAGGCTGCCCGACTTATAGGGGTTACCGACGGATATCTTCGGCAACTCGCTCTCGCTGGAGATGGCCCCGAGGCCGAAAGGGGACCAGGGGGTCGGCGCCTTTATACACTTGCTCAAGTCCATGAACTGCGTCGGTTTCTCGCAAAATCTAAGCCGAGCTACATTCCAGCTCGTGTTGGCTCTGATCATCTGCAGGTGATAGCGGTTACCAACTTTAAGGGAGGATCAGGGAAAACAACAGTTACCACTCATTTAGGNNGCACATCTGGCGCAGCATCTCGCGCTCACCGGGCACCGCGTCCTTGCGATCGATCTCGATCCACAGGCAAGTCTGTCTGCCCTTTTTGGTTACCAACCAGAATTCGACATCGGGCCCAACGAAACCCTCTATGGGGCGATCCGCTACGATGAAGATAGGCGCCCCCTCAAAGAGGTGATCCGGCCTACGTATTTTCAGGGCCTTGATATCGTGCCAGGGAACCTAGAGCTCCAAGAGTTCGAGCACGATACGCCTCGGATGCTCGCGGAAGGTAAGAAAGGCGACGGCCTTTTCTTCGCCCGAGTAGCGAAGGCGCTGGCAACAATCGATCAAGAGTATGACGTCGTCGTAATCGATTGCCCGCCCCAGCTCGGTTTTCTGACGTTGGGTGCCCTATGTGCTGCAACCGGCGTCCTCATCACGATCCACCCTCAAATGCTTGACGTCGCCTCGATGTCTCAGTTCCTGCAAATGACTTCAGGCCTGCTGTCTGTGGTGAGGAAAGCAGGCGGCAACCTCCAATATGATTTTCTGCGCTATTTGATTACGCGCTTTGAACCCAATGATGGCCCGCAAGCTCAAGTCGTTGGATTTCTTCGCAATCTATTCGGCGACTTGGTTTTGACCCAGGCGATGTTGAAATCGACGGCCGTCTCAGAAGCAGGATTGCGCAAACAAACAGTCTACGAAATCAACCGCGACCAGATCAACAGACAGACCTATGAGAGAGCTATCGAATCTCTCGACGCTGTGAACGGTGAAATCGAGACCTTGATCAGGAAAATATGGGGGAGGGCGGTTGCATGAAGCGCCGAAGCACGCTGGCCGATCTTCTAAGCGATAATCCGGAGCAAGAGACCGCCTCTCCTCCACCTATGCCCGAACCCGTGGCGTCTGGAGCGCTTCGCGCCATGGGTTTTTCACTAGAACGGATGTCCTTGGAAGCCGAGAGCGCCCGAGACCTAAAAGCAAAGATAGCGGCAGGCGAGTATGTTGTCGAGCTTGATCCCAAGCTCGTCAACGCCTCCTTCGTGAGCGATAGGATTCCGGTCGAGCACGATTCAGAATTCGACACTTTCGTCAAGAGTATAGAAGAACAAGGCCAACAGGTGCCGATCCTCGTTCGGCCGGACACGCAGGCTGAGGGACGATTCCAAGTTGCTTACGGGCACCGCCGGTTGAAGGCGGCGGCTATTCTGGGCCGAACGGTCCGCGCCATCGTGAGACCCTTGAGCGATGTTGAATTAATCATCGCTCAGGCCAAGGAAAACCTCGATCGTCGCGATCTATCTTACATTGAACGCGCGCTTTTTGCGTGGCACCTTGAAGAGAGAAAGTTTGAGCGCTCCACTATCATGCTGGCTCTCGGTGTGGATAAGGGCGACATGTCACGGCTCTTGACGGTCGCCACCAGCATTCCTTCCGAAATCGTCCGGGCCATCGGACCAGCGCCCAAAGTTGGGCGCCCCCGATGGGTCCAACTCGCCGATATGTTGAAGCCTGCCTCGGCACAAAAGAAGGCAGCAGCTGCGCTCGCTGAGCCGGCATTTAAGAGGGCCGACACCAACGAGCGCTTCAGTTTGATCATCCGTGCGATCGCGGCGACACCACAGAAAGAAAAATCAAACCCAACCTCAGTGATTGGCGCACGGGGGCAAGTCCTGGCTAGGATCGAAGAAACTCGCCGACGAACGCTTTTGGCGCTCGATGAGCCGCAATTCCGCGCTTTCGTCTTGTCTCGCCTTCCGGCTTTGGTCGAGGAGTTCGATCAAAACACGCCGTGAGGGGGACGCTGATATAACCTCTCGGCGACGTTCTTTAACTGCTCCGATCTCGGGGCACAAAGTGGAGAGCAATAGGCAAAGAAAAAGGCCCCCGAAACGNNAGAAACATGGAACCGATTCTCACAGCCACGCCCATAGGGCCGTGGATGCAGATGCTTACCCCTACAGCAAGGCACGTAGCCACTACTAACGCGGGCACGGTCACACCAGCTGCAAGTGGTCAGCGAGACGCGCGAGGACAAGGGTGGGGCCATTGCGTACTACCGCACGGGCTCGGTCCTCGAAGCACAGCGGATTTCCAAATTGAAACGACGCAACGGTGCCGAGGGTACTCAGCGATCAACAGCTGCGACCAGGACATCTCACCAGATGGTAAGCGCCAAACGAGAAGGGGAGGGGATCCGCCCAGGGGTAACCAAAAACTATTTTCTCAAAGTATGGCCTTCGCGTTCGCGCGCAACCACCGCACTTTGCGTGGAGCTCGATGGACATACAAAAGTGCGTCCAAAGATTTCGAAAAGCACACCGTCTATTCGCTGCAAAATAGAGGGAGGGGCCTCCGCCCTCTACATCCGGCAGCCTTCAAATCCAATTCGCGAATTCTTGCCCCCTCACATTGGTATTCGCGCGCTGGGCGGCGACAACCAATGCTTGCCTGTT
>PLUZ01000264.1 GCA_003162995.1 Methylocapsa sp.
TTGAATGCTAGAAATACCATTATATGGCAACCAGTGAGCCTCCATGTTGCGAACCATGTCGCGTGGAGACGCCGGGACAAAATTGTAACCATTGAAATTAAAGGGAATTCTGTTGCAACACACGCGACATGAAAATGCCGCCTCGNNGCTTAGAAGGCGGCTGCTCTATCCAGCTGAGCTACGGAGTCGGTCGCGTCTTGCGCTCAAGCATTGAAATTTTTATGGAAGAATAAACAAATAAAATAGGAGCTTACAGCACTTTCTTCAGGTTAGTTCTAGCAGAAAGCTCGGGTTAATGGGTCCACTGGTCACGACGGCCCGATTTGAAATTATCAGAATAACTTAGGATCTTTCGCGCCACCGGGTTTGGTTCTTCGATCCGATAGTTCAAGCCGTTTTTCTGGGCATAAGAGATAGCTTCTGCCTGCGTGGCGAATTTCAACCGCACTTGGCTCTTCATATCACCGGAGCTTGTCCAGCCCATCAACGGGTCGATCTGACGCGGCACCGCAGGTTCGAATTCCAAAACCCAAAGCTTGGCCCTTGCAATGCCTGATTGTGTTGCAGTCCTGGAAGGGCGATATATCCTTGCTGTACTCATCGTAATCGCTCTCGTTTCGATGCCGGGTGGCCTTGACGTTGGTCGGGGCAGCAGGATTCGAACCTGCGACCTGAAGTACCCAAAACTTCCGCGCTACCAGACTGCGCTATACCCCGCGTGGAGCCGATCCGCCTGCCCTCTCGCTGCGCCTTCGCTATCACGCACGCGTGTCGCGAACAAGAGCGGCACCCAATCAAGATGGGGGGTAATTGGGGGCGGACCGGCGACACCCACCGCGCGATGTGGCTAAGCCCTAACCGGCCCCGTCACTTGCCGAACAGAGGATGGCGGACGCTGTCGCCAATCTTCAAGCCGATCCGGGCCGCGGTCCCGGCATTGACTTCGAGAACGCCATAGGCTGGAGCGCCCGAAGGGATAATTTTCTCCGACAAGGGCTCGGCATTTTCGGCAAGCCCCACCACTTTGCCGCTGCGTCCTATGAAAATCATGTCGAGGGGCAAATAGGTGTTTTTCATCCACATCATGACGGACCGCTCGCCCCCGAAGTCGAATAACATGCCACGGTCTTGCGGGAGATACCGGCGGAACATGAGGCCGCGTTCGCGTTGCGGCCCGCTGCGCATGACTTCCACGGAAAATTCATGGGTCCCGCTGGAGGTGATGATCTCGAGCTTCTCGAGTCCGCTTTTCGGCGGCGTCAGCGCGTCTTCGGCAAGTCCCAGCGACACTGGGTAAAAGAGAAAAGCGACGCAAAAAATCACATAATATGCAATTCGCCGGGCTGATTCGACAGGGGCCATGCGTAAAGCAATCCATAAATTCAAGGCCTTACCTCCGCAATGGGGTCACGAAGAAATTGCGATTCCTGCAGCTCACAGGCACTGAACAGGAAGCGGCCAGATATTGATTGGCTCGAACGACAGGAGATTTGCAAAGGAATCGAGCGGCGCCCGCCTTTAGGCCCAGTGGGATGAGTCGCCATCCTGTCCTTGCAAATTCGGGAGAAGAAATACCAATAGAAGCGCGAATGGTCCAATAAACGCAGCAATCCATAGCCAGATTTTAGACGAGCGCCCCCGGCTTTGCGCTATGCAACCAGCAAAATACATCGAGACGATGGTCAGCAAGATCGTGATCAAGATCACAAACATTCCGGAAGCTCCGACACGGCTTTACGCTAGGCATACCACACGTGAATGGAGGCTGGCAGCGTTTCGTCAAGCCGCCCGCATTTTAAGCTGAAACACTACCTCTCAATGCGGCGCGGGCAAGACAGCATCGAGCGGCCGAACCTCGGCCGCCATGAGTCCCTTCGGGCCATCGCCGAAACGCACGAGCAGGCTTTCTCCAGGGTGCAATTCCGCGATCCCGTAACGGCGTAGCGTTTCCATATGAATGAAAATATCTTGCGTCCCATCGCCTTGAGTCAAAAAGCCAAAACCACGCGCGCGATTGAACCATTTGACGATGGCGATTTGAAAGCTGCCGGCGGACGCCACTTGGACATGTGTGCGCGGCGGGCGCCATTCGGGATGCATGGCGCTCGATCCATCCATCGAGACAATCTTAAGAACCTGCAGTCCCTTCGCCCGGTGAACCGCCTCGCAGACGACGCGGGTTCCTTCATAAGCGATCTTAAACCCGTCCTTACGCAGAGTGGCGATGTGCAAAAGAACATCTGGGGCGCCGTTGTCCGGCACGATGAAACCATATCCTTTCGCGACGTCAAACCATTTCACTCGCCCCGTAATTTCAACAAGGCCAACCGCTTCGATCGCCGGATGATCCGCGGCCGCATCAAAATCACACCGGAGAAAAACTGGAGTTTTGTCGTCCAAGTTCAACCTCCCCGAAACCACGCGCGTGACCGAAAAAGGTAGTCCCACGCGACAAAGAACTTAACGCATGCAAGCAATGTTCGAATCTCTGCCAGAATAACACTCGAACGCCGATGCAAAAGCCCGGTTCCTCAGGAAATTGTGGATGACGTCAGAAAAACAATGTGTGAGGCTCTAGCGCCACTTATTTCATTCCGCCGTAGCGGGCACGCGCCGGCAATGGCACCGATACAGTGAGCGCATTGCAGTGCCGCAAGGCCATGCACGAGGCGAATAGACGATGGCGGCAAATTGCTTCACGCAGCAGTGCCAGGCCATGCCAAGGGCTGCATGGTGCGGTGGCACCGCTTGCATCTTGCCCGGCATGACCGGGCACGGTTCATTTACCCAGCTGCGGTTTTTGAGTCTCTATGCGTAGCGTGGCGCGACAAAATTGGCCGCTATCCTTTGGCGTGAAGCCGGTCAAGCGAGAAGCGGCAGCCTTATCTGTCCTATCGGCCGGGCCGCCCGATGACGTGGAGACCATGAGCCTATCGTTTGATCGCTCATGGTCTCCATCACTGCGTCTTAATAGCGGTAATGGTCCGGCTTAAAGGGACCGGTCTGGGGGAGCCCGAGATAATCCGCCTGGGCAGTGGTAAGCGTGGTTAGCTTCACCCCGATCTTGTCGAGGTGGAGGGCCGCGACTTTTTCGTCGAGATGCTTTGGCAAAGTGTAGACCTTGCGATCATAGTGGCCCTGCTTGGTCCAAAGTTCGATTTGCGCCAAGGTCTGATTGGTAAACGAGGCCGACATCACGAAGGAGGGGTGTCCCGTTGCATTGCCGAGATTGACGAGGCGTCCCTCCGACAAAAGAATGATCCGCTTGCTATCGGGAAACTCGATTTCATCGACCTGCGGCTTGACATTGTGCCATTTGAAATTGCGCAAGCCGGCGACCTGAATCTCGGAGTCGAAGTGGCCAATGTTGCAGACAATGGCGCGGTCCTTCATCGCCCGCATATGGTCGAGCGTGATGACG
>PLUZ01000288.1 GCA_003162995.1 Methylocapsa sp.
ACGCGTCCGGCCTCGCCATGCCCGCCAAGCGCGTCACCGCCAATCTCGCGCCATAGCCAGAATTCAAGATTACAATACAAATCAAATGAGATACTTATGCTGCAGTCCTAATTTAAAGCATTCGCTAAAAATCATCCAGGGCAACGGCTGGGGCAACACTGCGGACCTCCCGAGGTTGAAAAGGTCCGCGCCGCTTTCGAAAGAGCCGGCATCGAGTTCATCCCGGAGAACGGTAGCGGCGAGGGTGTCAGAATGAAGAAGGAGAAAGTGAATTGAACCTATTCGCTTGGCTCCAATCCCGAAAAGAAGCTGCCCGCCTTGTCCAAGTCGACGCGAACGCTCTCATTGCTCGGTTTGGCGACAATGCCTATTTTGAAGCACGCGACAGAGCACAAAGAAGCTCCGTGATCGATAGCGACAGGCCGCGCTGGCATTGGGCGCGCGTCAAGATTGAGATTGCAAAGCGCCAAGGTATTGAGATTGGCCGAAGCGGGGCGGATCGGCGAACTTAGTTCGAACGCCGAGCGGAGTCATGAGCGCGAAGAAGCTGAATTGGCCCGGCGTGGTTGAGTGACTTCTACCACTGCTCATTTAGCCATCTCTCATATTCGCTTTGCCCTGTCTCGTCCGGCCCGCTTTCTTCGTGGCGATCGAAGAGCCATGCAATGAATTTGTAAAAGGTTTTCGTTATGGTCTCCATGGACAGAGCCTCTTGAATTGAAAAGCCACCATTGGCAGAGGTACCGGCAGCTCACTTGGTGGAAAGTGGACTGTTAACCATAATGTCAACTTCGTAACCAAAGGCTTGGCTGATTACTGATGAATGACAAAATTCGACAAATTGGTGCTATGCGGCATCAGTAAAATATGATTATCTAAATACGCCTTATTTGAGGTAATTTCTTGTTTAAAGGTTGGCGAAAATGCGGCCGCAATCTGAATTAGAGGCGATGAAAGGGGAATCCGAAGGATCATCGTCAGATCTTCCGGCGTCCAGTCTCTCGATAATCTCCACCGCGCGTACATCTCGCAAATTGCTGGCGAGCTGGCCACACTAGCGCGTAACGCCGAAATCCACATTTTGGCCTATTTGCTCGCCAGAGCCCAGATTGAAGCCGAACTTTGGTCCCGTGGCGTTCCAGCTAAAGACTAACGCTTGTTTAGGCTTCCCAATCCTCAGCCTCTACAGTGGCGCTGCGAACTTTTCAGCATCCGACCTCAAGCGGTGCGCCATGAACCTCGGCTCGGTGATCTCATGATCGCGATATTGCGATCTCACGCCGCCATCGCCCTGTTAGCGTGGTCGCCAGCTTGTGCCCAAACTGTATGTCAGAACCCGCCCCCAAGCATGACCTGCCCTTGCGATAAGATCGTATGGGTAAACATACCCTCGCACATCTATCATTTTCAGGGGCAGCGCTATTTCGGCTGCACGAAGACGGGCAAGTTCCTATGTCAACACGATGCGGACGGTGAAGGGGATAGGCCGAATGTGAATGGGCAGTAGTGCGCCGTCGTCATTCGGCATTGCCTGCTGGGCGCCATCCCGCGACAAAAGCGTCGAGCTCGTTTCCCGTGCAAGCGTTCCACCAGCTATCGTCCCAAAAGACGACCGGGAATGGAATCTCGTATTTGCCAATATTGTCCAAGGCGAGCACATAGACGGTGGCGNNAAGCGACTCGCTTGGTCGCACTCGCCACATGTTGGGGGCGACATATTCATTTTGCACGACACGGGCGGAAACGGAAGCCCGGCTGGGAGTACCGGGGCTCGATAAATTGAGGGAGTGTTCCGCCGTTAAGCGCTATGGGCTTATGCTCGGATACACCTGAAGGCGCGACGGGAATGGCAAAATTGTTCGGGGGAGATAAACAGTATTGGTATGGCCAAACCCATCGCAGCTATAATTTACCATAGTCAGAACCGTCGAATGTGACGCAGCAAAAATTCGCCATAGATGTGGCGATTGCGCCACAATTTTCCAAAGCTGCTATATTGGCGGTTCGGCTGGCGGCCTCCCATTGCCGTTATTTCTCTTGATACCGATTCCCTCGTCGCTCTGTCCGGCGACACCGCACAATCTTGAGGCGCGCTCCATGAAACCCAGATGGCTCGAAATCTTGCAAGTAGAATTGCACGACCCTCATCTGGCCATCGCCGCGGTCGTCGGTGTGTTCATCGTAATTCTCCATTTTGGCGTGATTCCGCTGCTCGATCGTTTTCCATTTCTTAGTCCGCTGGCCTGGTTTTTTCTTTTGCTCTTTGGTTTCTTGTGGATCATTCAAGTCGTGAATGCCCTCAGGTCGAAATTGCCAAAGCGCTAACTCAGCGTCCGGCCAACCGCATCCCGCCATCCCTTGATCGAGCGATCCCGTTCGGCGCCGTCCATGCACGGTTCAAATCTTGCCCCAGGGACCCATGTGGCGGAGATGGCGGCGAAATCGGTAAAAATCCCGAGCTGGAGCCCGGCCAGAAAAGCGGCGCCTTGCGCGGTCGCCTCGAGCATCAGCGGACGCTCGACAGGAGCCGCGAGGATGTCCGCGAGAAACTGGCAAAACCAATCGTTCGCCGCCATCCCTCCATCGACACGAAGCGTGCGTGGCGGGCCGCCATCGCCCGTTATGGCTTGAAGCAGATCGAGGGTTTGATAGGCTGAGGATTCCAGCGCGGCGCGGACAATATGCGCGGGGCCGGAATCCAACGTAAGGCCGCAGATAAGCCCCCTTGCGTCAGGATCCCAATGCGGGGCACCAAGACCTGCGAAGGCAGGCACCAAATAGACCCCCTCATTGCCACGGAGCTCTGCCGCTATGGCACCGGTTTGCGCAACATCCTTGAAGAGACCCAGCCGGTCGCGCAGCCATTTGAGCGCGGCACCCGCGGCGAAGATAGAACCCTCGACCGCGTAGATGGGGCGCCCGCTCGTCCGGTACGCCATGGTGGTCAGTGTCCCTTTTGCCGGGGGCACCGCCTCTTGGCCGGTGTTAAGCAGGAAAAAACATCCCGTGCCGTAAGTCGCTTTGGCCATGCCGGCATCGAAGCAGGCCTGGCCGATCAAGGCGGCATGCTGGTCGCCCGCCATGCCCGTGACCGGAATTTCCCTATCGAAAACACCGGGCGCGGTGACCCCGTACAAAAAGCTGTTGTCATGAACCTCCGGAAGAAGAGCCTCGGGAATATTGAACACTTTCAGAAGATCGCCGTCCCAGCACTGGCGGTGGATGTCGTAGAGCATGGTTCGCGAGGCGTTGGTTGCGTCGGTCGCATGCACCGCGCCCTTGGTCAGGTGCCAGAGCAAGAAACTGTCGATGGTGCCGAAGGCAAGTTCGCCGCGTCCGGCGCGCGCCCTCGCACCCGGAACGTGATCAAGAATCCAGGCAAGTTTCGTTGCCGAGAAATAAGGATCGAGAAGCAAGCCAGTGCGGGCACGAACCAGCGCCTCGGCTCCTTCCTGCCTTAAGCGCTCACACGCCGCCGCGGTGCGCCGGTCCTGCCAAACGATGGCGGGATAAATTGGCGCACCGTCCGCGCGGTCCCAGACGACGGTTGTTTCCCGCTGGTTGGCGATGCCAATCGCGGCAACTGGCGCATTTGATTTTGCGATGACCTCGCGTGCGGTGTGGAGAACGTCCCGCCAGATCGTCTGCGGATCATGCTCGACCCATCCCGGTTGCGGATAGGATTGCGCAAACTCGCGTTGCGCCGTGGCGAGCAGCCTCCCCGAAGAGTCGAAGAGGAGGCTCCGCGTCGAGGTCGTGCCCTGATCAATTGCTAGCAGTTGGGTTTGGCTAGGCATTGGGGCGCTCGTCCGTCCGGGTGCGGGCGTCCACATAAGCGCTCACAGCCGCGATTTGATCCCTGGACAAGTGCAAGCGGAGTTTCGACCTCCGCCACAAAATGTCCTCGGCGGTGAGCGCGAATTCCTGATCGATCAGATAATCGATCTCGGCTTGGAAGAGCCCCGCGCCGAAATGCTCCCCAAGATCGGCAGCGCTTCGGGCATTGCCAAGAATCCTCTCCGCCCGCGTGCCATAGGCGCGGGCAAGGCGTGCCGCCGCCGCGGCGCCGAGCCAAGGATATTTGCCGCGGAGCGCCCGCAAAAACCGGTTGAAATCACCGCCTTCCATGTCGCCGCCCGGCAACGGCGCGCTCGCGGTCCAGGCCTTCTCACGCGGCGGCTTCAGATATGGCGAAAGCTTCTCCATGGCATCCTCGGCCAAGCGCCGGTAGGTGGTGAGCTTGCCACCGAAAACCGAAAGGAGCGGCGCACCATCGGACGGCGCTTCGAGATCAAAAACATAGTCGCGCGTGGCGGCGGACGCGCTTTCCGCTCCATCATCGTAAAGCGGCCGCACGCCGGCAAAACTCTCGACCACGTCGCCCGGGCTCAGAGGCTTGCGGAAATAACGCGAAACAGCGGCGCAGAGATAGAAGATTTCGTCCGCGCTTATCCGCGCCTTCAAGGGATCTCCGGAAAATGGGATCTCGGTCGTGCCGATGAGCGAATAGTCCGATTCATAAGGCATGACGAAGATGATGCGGCGGTCATCGTTTTGCAGGACATAGTTTTGCTCTCCCTCGTAGAGACGAGGCACGATAATGTGGCTTCCCCTGACGAGACGGAGATTTTTACCTCTATCGTGACCGATCGCGTCCGACAGCACCTCGCCAGCCCAGGGTCCCGCCGCATTGACAAGCGCGCGTGCCGTCACATTCATCGTCGTTGCGTTTCGCAGGTCAAGCAGTGTTGCCTGCCATAGGCTTGCTTTCCGCGAGGCGGAAACGCAGCGCGTTCTTGTGCGGATAGAGGCGCCACGTTCGCGGGCATCGATAGCATTCAGCACCACGAGCCTGGCATCGTCCACCCGGCAATCCGAATAAGCAAAACCCGTCGTAATATGCTCTTTGAGCGGAGCCCCCTCCTCGCTCGTGCGCAGGTTGAGGCGGCGCGAGCGGCCTAAGCGTTTGCGCGGAGCGAGCCAATCGTAAAGGAAGAGGCCAGCCTCAATCATGAAAGCGGGGCGCATGCCCTTATCGAGCGGCAAGATGAAGCGAGCCGGCCAAACGATATGCGGCGCGATGCCAAGCAGAACCTCCCGCTCCCGCAGTGCCTCCCGCACGAAGCGGAGTTTGTAGTATTCGAGATATCGCAACCCGCCATGAATGAGCTTGCTTGACGCCGATGATGTCGCACCGGCAAGATCGCCCTGCTCGCAAAGCATCACCGCAAGGCCGCGCCCAGCGGCATCGCGCGCGATCCCGGCGCCATTCACGCCGCCGCCGATGACGAGGAGATCGACGTGTCTGTCCGTTTCCATTTAAAGCGCCAAGGGCATCTGGGTAGCCGCCTTATCAATCGCCCCGCGCGACATGGATTTTAAAATTGAAGCCGGATGATCCGGCAGGGATCCCCCGCCGCCGCCGCCGGTGCGTGAGGCTCGCGGATGACCAGGCATTGCGCTTGTGCGAGAACCCGCAGCAGCGAAGAGTCTTGCATATCGAAAGGCGTTGCCACAGGGAGGCCCGTTTCTCCGGGCCGCAAGTCCGAGCGCATATAATCTTGGCGGCTGTCGTTGGCGCGCAGCGCCTTGCCAAGGATCGCCCCTTCGCTTTGATCACGCCCCGCGTCCGGATCGCCGGAAAGCGCCCGCACCAGAGGCGCAAGAAATAGGATTCCCGCGACGACGGCCGCAGCGGGATTTCCGGGCAGGCCAAGGATGATCATGTCGCCAAGCCTTCCATGGATCACCGGTTTTCCAGGCCGCATCGCGATCCGCCAAAAGTACAGTTCCATGCCTTGCTTGGCGAGCGCCGGTTTGACGAGATCATGATCGCCGACAGATGCCCCTCCGAGAGTTACCAAAAGATCGGCGGAGGCGGCGCGCGCGGCGATGACGCCTTCTTCAAGGGCGCCCAACTCATCCTTGGCGATGCCTAGATCAACAGGTTCGCCGCCAGCGGCCTCAACGAGAGCGGCGATCGCAAAGGAATTCGTGGCGACGATTTGATCGGCGCCAATCGTTTCGCCTGGCCACACCAATTCGTCGCCGGTCGCGAGAATTGCGACACGCGGGCGCCGGACGACTGCAACCTCGGCGAAATTCATCGCAGCGGCGAGGCCGATGTTCGATGGGCCAAGCCGCGTTCCAGCAGCAAGCAAAACCTCGCCCTCGGTGAAGTCGACCCCCTTGGCGCGAATGTTGCGGCCGCGCGCCACTGGCTCCAAAGGTTCAACGAGGCCTGCCTCCTCCCGGGCATTTTCCTGAATCAAAATCGTGTCGCACCCAACCGGCACCGGCGCGCCGGTGAAAATCCGCACGGTTTCCTTCGGCCCGATCGAACCCGGAAAACCATGTCCGGCGGTGCTTTCGCCGATCTGTTTCAACTTAACGGGAAGCTTTGAAAGGTCTTCAGAGCGCACCGCGTAGCCATCCATCGCCGACATGGCTTTCGGCGGCTGCGTCCGCTTGGCGGCAAGACCGGTTGCAAGCGTGCGGCCGAAAGCGCGTTCGAGTGCGACGGTCTCTGCCNNTCCTTTGAAACACCCGCCAGAATACGCGCGCGCGCCTCTGTCACCGAAAGCAGCCCCTTGCTATTCATTGTTCATTCACCTGTTGCGTCGGATTGGATAGTCGCCGTCTCTGCTTTCAATTAAGGCCGGGGGAACATTGTGGGCCGTAAGCATCTCCTCCAAAGTCTTGGATTGATTCTGGTTTTGTCGCTGACAATAGCCGCGGCGGCATATGCACAAAACAGCGTTCAGCCGAACGGCTCAAAGCCTTCGCCATCCGACACGGGAAAAATGCCGCCGGCTAACCCACAAAATACGCCGCCG
>PLUZ01000320.1:0-5902 GCA_003162995.1 Methylocapsa sp.
CAGATTGCGATCATCAACGAGATTTTTTCACCCTCGCAGGAATCCATCGCCAAGGCTCGCGCGATCGTCGCCGCTTTTGAAGCCGAGCCCCATGCGGGTGTCATCAGTTTCGAGGGCGAGATGCTTGATGTGCCGCATCTCACAAAAGCCCGGCGGCTGCTGGCGAGTCTCCGGGAGAGTTGAGAGTCTTCAAGCGGCTTACCTCATGCGGAATTTATTGCGAACGCCGAGGCCAAAGAGGAAAAGGAGAATGGTGCCGAAAGTGGTTTGCATTGTTTGACCATAATTAACCCGCCCTACCCCCAAACACCGCGCAAACTTATCACGCCGCGCACATTTTCTGATTCGCGCTTAAAGTTTTCTTAAATGTTTCGCGAAATAGTTTCCAAACACCCCACACGAACGATTGGAAACCACATGTATCTTTCGCTTGGACAGGCCGCCAAGGAGGCGGGCGTCGCCAAATCCACCATCTCGAAAGCCTTGTCTTCCGGCAAGTTATCCTATCGCGAAAAGAATTCGGAGGGCTACAAGATCGATCCTGCCGAACTCTTCCGCGTGTATCCGAGAACCTCGAAAAACAGTGCGGAAGAAACCGCATCGAACGATTGGCAACTGGGTCAGGCGAGTGGGGAAACCATCCCCTATTCGGCAAGATTCGAGATCCAGCTCGCTGGCCTCAAGAGTCTTCTCGCGGAAAAGGACCGCCGCATCACCGATCTCGAATCCGACCGCGCGCAGCTTCGCGAAGACCGCCACCGGCTGACTGAGAACTGGCAGGACGAGCGCGTCCGGCTCCTAAAATTGCTCGAGGATCAGACCGGCACAGTGAAGCTTCTGACCGACGAGCGGGAAAAGCTCGTGGCGGAAGTCCAACGCACCTTTTGGCAGCGGGTTTTCGGCCGCAAACCAGCTGTGGCGGCATAGGATTTCATTTGCCCCGCCGGGACGGTGGTATCTTTGTTGCTAGCGCTAAGCGCGTTAGGATCAAAGCCTGCCGCCCCGGGGGTCTGCGATGTCTTCGCCCTACACGGTCCACATTGCGCAATCGATGAGCGAGATCGACGCCGCGCAATGGGATGCCTGCGCCAATCCAGAAGCCAGCACACCGGCGCCAGACCAAGCGGCCGCGCCCGACGACCCCTATGAAGCGGAGCGGTTCAACCCTTTTATCTCCTATGCTTTCCTGACGGCGCTCGAAACCTCCAAATCGGTTGGGCCGCGGACCGGCTGGACCAGCACACATATTCTCGTCAAGGATTCGAGCGGCCGTCTCGCCGCCGCCGCGCCAGCCTATTTGAAAACCCATTCCATGGGCGAATATGTGTTCGATCATGGCTGGGCCGATGCCTATCACCGGGCGGGGCTGCATTATTATCCAAAGCTGCAAGTCACCGTACCTTTCACGCCAGTCACCGGCCGCAGGCTGCTCGTCGCGCCAGGACATGGCGAAGCAGCGCGCATGAGCTTGACTGCCGGGCTTCGCGCCTGGTGCGAAAAAATCGAAGCCTCGTCAACCCACATTACTTTTTCCACGCGCTCGGAATGGGAGACGCTCGGCGCGAGCGGCTTCCTGCAGCGCACCGGGCAGCAGTTTCATTTCATCAATAAGGGTTACGCGGATTTCGACGACTTCCTGGCCGATCTCGCGTCTCGCAAGCGTAAGATGATCCGGCGCGAGCGCAAGGAGGCGTTGGCGGATGGCATCGAGATCGAGCTTTTGACCGGTGCCGATATCAGGGAAGTCCATTGGGACGCGTTTTTTCATTTCTACATGGATACCGGCGCGCGCAAATGGGGGACGCCCTATCTGACCCGCGAATTTTTCTCAAGAGTAGGCGCGGCGATGAGCGACCATATTCTTTTGGTCATGGCCAAGCGCAAGAGCCGCTATATCGCGGGCGCGATCAATTTCCTTGGGCAGGATGCGCTCTACGGGCGCAATTGGGGAGCCGTCGAGGAGCACCCCTTCCTGCATTTCGAGGTCTGCTATTATCAGGCGATCGAGTTCGCGATCACACGCGCCCTCACCCGGGTCGAGGCTGGCGCTCAGGGGGAACATAAGCTTGCCAGAGGCTATCGGCCAGTCGCGACCTTTTCGGCGCACGATATAGGCGACAAACGATTCGCCCGCGCGATAGAAGATTATCTCCAGAGAGAGCGCATTCATATCGATGAGGTACTGCGCGAATATGAAGAGGCGGCGCCATTCAAGAAGGCGCCTTGAGTTTTCCTCCAGCCGGTTGCCACATCGAAAAGTGAATTCGTGAAGGAGCAAGCCGATGCCGACGCCGGCCTATGACGAAACAAATATTTTCGCGAAAATCCTGCGCGGTGAAGTGCCGTGTCTCAAGGTCTATGAGGACGATGTGGCGCTTGCCTTCATGGACATCATGCCGCAAGCCGACGGTCATGTGCTGGTGCTGCCAAAATCCCCTGCCCGGAATATTCTCGACGCCGATCCCCAGATGCTCGGGCAGCTCATCGCGCGCGTGCAAAACATCGCGCGTGCCGTCAAGGAAGCGCTCGCAGCGGATGGGATCACCATCCTTCAATATAACGAGCCCGCCGGTGGCCAGACCGTGTTCCACCTGCATTTCCACATAGTCCCGCGCTGGACGGGCGTGGTTCTGCGGCCACACACAGGCGCGGCCGAGCGGCCAGAAGTGCTGGAGGCCTTCCGCAGAAAAATCGTGGCGGCACTCAAACCGCTCTGATTGAAAGCCCTAGCCCGGGGCCGCCCATTCAGTGCTTCAAATCTGGCTCATCAACCGTTTCGGCCTCATCGTCACCAGGTGAATCGTCGTCGAGATCGTCCTCGTCTTCGCCCCCCTCGCCTTTAAGGCGGCGGGATTTGGCGCGGCGCACTTCGGGTTCGGGCCGTACACGTTTTTTGCTTGCCTCGACGATGTCGCGCTCCGGACGCGGGAGCACAGGACCTTCCGGATAGACAAAGCCCAATTTCTTGACGCCGTCTTCTTCCGAGGTGACGACAACCCGCACCGTCCCGCCATTTTTCAAACGGCCGAACAGCACTTCGTCAGCGAGCGGCGTCTTGATCGCCTGTTGGATGACGCGTGCCATCGGCCGCGCGCCCATCTGCTCGTCATACCCATGCTCGACCAGCCAGCTGCGCGCTTCGTCGGTGAGATCGATCGTGACATTGCGATCGGCAAGCTGGGCCTCGAGCTGCATGATGAATTTGTCAACGACCTTGACGATGACATCCGCGGGCAGATGCTTGAATGTCACAACCGCGTCGAGACGATTGCGGAATTCCGGCGCGAACATCCGGTTGATGGCTTCGATATCCTCGCCTTCACGCTTCGAGCGGGTGAAGCCATAGGCGCCGCGCGCCATATCGGAGGCGCCGGCATTCGTCGTCATGATCAAAATGACGTTCCGGAAATCGACAGCCTTGCCGCTGTGATCGGTGAGCTTTCCGTGATCCATGACCTGCAACAAAATATTATAAAGATCGGGATGCGCCTTTTCGATCTCATCGAGAAGCAGGACACAATGAGGATGCTGGTCGATCGCATCGGTGAGCAAGCCCCCCTGGTCGAAGCCGACATAGCCCGGAGGCGCGCCGATAAGCCTTGAGACAGTGTGGCGCTCCATATATTCCGACATGTCGAAGCGGACGAGCTCGACGCCGAGGCTCACCGCGAGCTGACGGGCGACCTCGGTCTTGCCGACGCCGGTCGGCCCGGAGAAGAGATAACTGCCGATCGGTTTCTCGCCGTCGCGCAAACCGGCGCGGGCCAGTTTGATCGCGGCCGTCAAAGCCACGATCGCGTCGTTCTGGCCATAGACGACACGCTCAAGCGTTTCGGTCAGATGTTCGAGAACCTCGGCATCGTCCTTGGAAACGGTTTTGGGCGGAATCCGCGCCATCGTCGCGATGGTCGCCTCGACTTCCTTGATGCCGATCGTCTTCTTCCGTTTGGCTTCCGGCAACAACATCTGGCTCGCCCCGGTCTCGTCGATCACGTCGATCGCCTTGTCGGGCAATTTGCGGTCATTGATATAGCGCGCCGAAAGTTCCACCGCCGCCTTCACGGCTTCGTTGGTATAGCGAACCTTGTGGAACTCTTCGAAATAGGGTTTCAGCCCTTTCATGATTTCGATGGCGTCAGGAATCGAGGGTTCGTTGATGTCGATTTTTTGGAAGCGGCGCACGAGGGCGCGGTCCTTTTCGAAATACTGCCGGTATTCCTTATAGGTCGTCGAGCCGATGCAGCGTAACACGCCTTGCGCCAGGGCGGGTTTCAGAAGATTCGACGCGTCCATGGCGCCACCCGACGTCGCCCCCGCCCCGATCACCGTGTGAATTTCATCGATGAAAAGAATCGCCTTCTTGTGGTTTTCGATTTCCTTCATGACCTGCTTCAAGCGTTCCTCGAAGTCCCCGCGGTAGCGGGTGCCGGCGAGAAGCGTGCCCATGTCGAGCGCGAAAACCGTCGCCTCGGCGAGGACTTCCGGCACCTCGCCTTTGACGATCTTGCGAGCGAGGCCTTCGGCGATCGCGGTTTTGCCGACGCCGGGATCTCCGACGAGCAGAGGATTGTTCTTGTGGCGGCGGCACAACACCTGGATGGTTCGCTGGACTTCCGCCTCACGCCCAATCAGCGGGTCGATCCGCCCATCTCGGGCCTTCTTGTTGAGATTGACGCAATATGCCTCGAGGGCGCCTTCCTTTTTCTTCGAATCGCCGCTTTCCTTGGCGTCCCTTGCCTCCCGCGCTTCAGCGTCGTCCTCGGCACCACGCGGGGTTCTTGAGGAATCCGCAAGGCCTGGCCGCTTGGCGATTCCGTGGCTGATATAATTGACCGCGTCGTAGCGCGTCATGTCCTGCTCCTGCAGGAAATAGGCGGCGTGGCTTTCGCGCTCGGCGAAAATCGCGACAAGCACATTGGCGCCGGTGACTTCCTCCCGCCCCGAGGATTGAACATGAATGACCGCCCGCTGGATGACGCGTTGAAATCCCGCCGTCGGCTTGGCGTCCTCGCGATCGTCGCTGACCAGATTGTCGAGTTCCTGGTCGATATATTCGCGAAGATTTTTCCTCAAAAGATCAAGATCAACCGAACAGGCTCGCAGGACCGCGGCGGCATCCCCGTCTTCGGTTAAGCTGAACAGCAGATGTTCCAGCGTGGCATATTCGTGATGCCGTTCGTTGGCGATTGCCAAGGCCCGGTGCAGCGATTGTTCGAGATTGCGGGAGAACGAGGGCATTGGCTCCAACCTCTCACTTTTTTTCCATGATGCACTGCAGGGGGTGCTGATGCTTGCGGGCGTGATCCATAACCTGCGTTACTTTTGTCTCGGCGATTTCATAAGTGTAAATCCCACATTCACCAACGCCGTGTTGATGAACGTGAAGCATGATTCGGGTTGCCTCTTCCGGGCCCTTATTGAAATATTTTTTTAACACGGAAACCACAAAATCCATCGGCGTGTAATCGTCGTTCAAAAGCAAGACGCGGTACATGTTCGGATGTCTGACCTGCGTCTTCGGGCGTGCGATAACCGCCGTGCCGGAGCCGGGGCCGCCTTCGCCGCCCTGCCGCGGGTCTTTTGCGGCCCGCGCCGGAGAGGCGACAGCCGTAAAGGCACACTCCGCTCCCCGGCAGGATCCGGCGCGAGCGAAGCCGTCGATCCAACCCTCCAACCGCCAACCATCGAATTGCCACACCATGTCGTCCGTCACCACCAAAACCTCGCCCTTCAAAGATATTCCGTCTGGCGCATTCGCCAAGTGGCGGAACTTCAGTGAACAACGCGCGAGCTATGCCGGCAAGAAGGAATTGACGCAGGGGCCGACGCCTTTCGACCGGAAATTTGATCTTACCCCGGGTTCGCCTTCTGAGCCACACGAGTTTTTGGGCAAACTACGCTG
>PLUZ01000320.1:6003-13200 GCA_003162995.1 Methylocapsa sp.
TTTCGGGACATGCTCTAGCGCTTTGATTCTGAGCTGCGTCCTTATCGCCCAAACGAGTCCAATTGATCGGGACGCGCTCTGGAGCATCATCCTAAAAAGTTGCAGACTTTTGGGACAAGGTCATACGACAAAACAAAGAGATAAGAAGCATGAGCGCTTCATCTTGAAGCGACCATGGCCGAGCCCCCTCCTGCCGTTGCCTCGTTATGCGCTCTGCCCGCGCCCCTCGATCACCTAAGCCTTCGCGCGGTCTGCCCTGGCCGTCAGTTTTTCGATCGGCTTGGAAGCCTCTCCGAGAAGGTCCCAGTAGAGCCCACTCATTTTCATGAGATGCGCCAAGAAACGGGCATAGACCGACTTGGCATAGCTGGCTTGAAGCAGAACCGCACTTTCATAAGATTTTGCGCCGAGCAATGCTCCAACGAAAGCCGTACTGCTTTCGCAACAATTCTTCGAGTAATCGGATGCTTCGGTGGCGAACATCTGGACGCTGCCGGAAAAAGAACTTGCAACGGACTCCGCCTCTTCCAATACTTCTGTGCCGAGTTCCTCCAGAACTTCGAAATCTTCTGCCAGGGCCGCTTCAACAATCCCCGCCACCGGGTCCACAGGGGATACGACTACGGACTCTTCCTTGGTCTCGGTGACGAAATCGCCCCCGGTCTCAGGGACGGAGTCTGCACTGAATTTGGCGCTCGATTCAGGACCGGTTTCAGTGATGGAATCTTCCCTTGTCTCAATCACGCGAGCCTTCCTAGTCGTCCCGCCCGCGGAAGCTCTTTTGGTCTTGGCCACGGAGGATTTCCCGGTGGCAACCGCGGGGTCTTTCCCGGTCTCGTCTTGAGGGTTTTCATCTGTCTCTGCCATAATAATTTCCTTCGCCGACGATTCCCCGGCCGCCACGCCTTGACAATGACCAGGTCAAACAAATAGTGCCGAGCAACAACACCCGGCATGTTTTGCTGGCGCCCGAAAAGAAGGCCCATGCGCCAGCGATTTTGCGGCGAAAAAGCTCGACCACAGCCGAGCCTTTTATATTCGGCGTGTCAAATCCGCGCTGCTTCCAGCCGGTTCGAAGTTTCACTAGCTTGTGCTTATTACCAGGGCCTTCTGCCCCACCCCAATCCAGCGAAGACTAGTTCTTACTGGTTTGCACCTTGGCGAAAGCGGCTTCGATTGGCTTGAAAGCTTCTTTAGCAAGGCTGGAATAGAGTTCGCTGAGTTTCGTCGCTTCGGCTACGAAGCCGGCATAGGAGCTCTTCCAATACTCCGACTGGATCTGTATCGCGCTTTCGTAAGACTTGGCGCCGAGCAACTTTTCTACGAATGCGGAGTTGCTCTCAAAGGATTTCTTGGAATAATCAGCCGTTTCAGTTGCTATCGCCTGCAGCGTCTTGGTGAAAGTTGTCGTTGCTGCAGCCGCTGCATCGAATTGCTCTTTGCCGAACTTTTGGATGTCTTCAAATTCCTGGGCCATGTTTGTCTCTTTCTTTCCCGTGAAGATCGTCGGCAGGCTCTCGCTACGCGAGACGGCCGAGATACGAGTTTGTGTGACTCGCTAACAGTGAATTTAGTGCATTGCACAAATCACGTCAAGGTGATTGTGCGCTGCAGCATATTTTGGGCCCAGCCAATTCCGCCGCTTTAAACCGGGGCCTTAACCAACCGGTAACCGCGTCCGACTAGCGTTCCCAAGAGGATCATTCGGCGGGCAGCCAAAGGCGCGTGCCAGCCGGGGAGCGGGGACGCTGGAGATGCTGAAACTTTGCGCGACATTTTGCCGCAGTGAAATGACCGCAGCCGGGGCTGGCCTCATTTTGGTAGTGGCAAGCTTCCTGGCGCCGCCGGCCGAGGCCCGCCATTGGCGCGGCCACCGCCATGCTTGGATGCAAACGCATCACGAAGGCCGGCGCCATCATGAAGCCTCCTTCCGCTACCGCCACGCCCGCGCAAGTGGCGCCACATCGCATATCGCTGCCATTGTCGTCGACGGTAATTCCGGCCGGACGCTTTACGCTCTTAACGAAAATGACCAGCGCTTCCCGGCCTCGATCACCAAGGTGATGACGCTCTATCTTTTGTTCGAACAGCTCGAAAAAGGGCGCCTGCGGCTCGACAGCGAGATTCATGTCTCCTCTTATGCCGCCGCGCAAAAGCCAACCAAACTCGGTCTCAGGCCGGGTGAAACGATTGCTGTCGAAGATGCGATCAAGGCGGTCGTCACCCGTTCGGCGAATGACATAGCGGTCGCCATCGCCGAATCCATCGGCGGCGACGAGGGGAGTTTCGCGCAACTCATGACCGCGAAAGCCCATGCGCTAGGTATGAACGACACACATTTCGCCAACGCTTCAGGCCTGCCTAACGGCGAACAGCTGACGACAGCCCACGATCTCGCAATTCTCGGGCGCGCGATCCAGGAGCGTTTCCCGCGCTATTATCACTACTTCTCCACCCACGCCTTCTACTATGACGGCGAGACAATCGTGAACCACAATCACCTCCTCGATCGTGTCGAGGGGATGGACGGAATCAAGACCGGCTATACGCACGCCTCGGGCTTCAATCTTCTGACCTCGGTCAAACGCGATGGCCACTATATTGTCGCCGTGGTCCTCGGTGGTGCAAGCGCGCGGGCCCGCGACAAGATCATGGCGGATTTGATCGAAGAGGAGGTCGTAAAGGGCGCGACGGTCCGCACGGCCTCTTCGGTCACCGAAACGAGCGTCAATCCACATATCGCGGAAGCGGCGGCGAGCCAGGAAACAAGCTTCCAGCGTACCGGGTCGCAATCGAGGATCGATTCGAGACTAGCCTATGCGCCAAGCCCGCCTCTTCCTGATCCTGCCCTCGATGCGATCCAGGTTGCTTCGCTTAACGCCGATGTTCCTCCCGATAGACCTCGCCCGGCCTATGTCTCCGGCGCGCCCAAACCAGAGCCCAGCCTACCACGCGCTGCCCAAGGCGAAAATCATGGGAAGCAGGTAAACCTCGATGGTTCCACCGCCCGCAGCCGTTCGGGGCAAAGCAGCGACCTCTCGACCGCGACCCCTTCCGGGGTGCACGCAACCACGGGTCCTTCGGCGGCGCACCCCCATCCCGATAAAATCGCGGCCGCGATAGAAGATTCACCTTATGGCAGCCTCGTAAGGATTGCGAACGGCCGCCCAGTGGCAGTGCGAAACGGCTGGATGATTCAGATCGGCGCTACCCCCGACCAAAGCAAAGCCGTCGAACTCCTCTCCCGCGCCAAATCGGAAAGCGGCAAGACGCTGACGACCGCGCAAGCTTTCACCGAAAAGGTTCAGAAAGGCTCAGAAACGCTCTACCGGGCACGCTTCACAGGCCTCGAAGCCGATAGCGCGGAACGCGCCTGCAAAACTCTTAAACGTTCGGGATTTTCTTGTTTCGCAACAAAAAACTGAAGCTGCCAGCGCGCCCGGTTCACTGACCCGCCGCGCCATCTATCTCTGGACCTAGTGATGACGACGCATCAGCACATCCTTGGCTTCGTTGACACGAGCCGCCAGATCCGTAGACCCCCCGTGATCGGGATGCAATTTCTTCATCAGCGAACGGTGCGACCGAACAACGTCCTCCTCCGACGCGCCCTTCTGAAGTCCCAAAACTTCATACGCCTCATCCTCGGACATCGTGCTGGGGCGGCGGCGCGCGTTTCGACGCCCAGAGTTGCCCTGGTTTTGCGCTGCAGCACGCCATCCGGCAAACCGGCGGTCGAGATAGGCTTCCATCAGCCTCGCGCCCTCGGGATCGTCCGCGCAACAAAGGTCATAGAGGGCTTCGCATTGCGGCCTTGTCATCGAGTCCAATGATTTGCCTTCGTCCGGTCCGGCGAGCACCGTTCCCCGCATTTTTCCACTGTCGTGATCGAGTTCCATCTCGATCATGGCCGACCTTACGCAAGAAACATTCTGCTTTCGTGGGCTGCTAAAGGATTTGAACATCCGCATAAGCGATCCGTTGCGCATTCCGAGCAGCCAGGCTCCAAGCCCGCCGAGACCGATCGCCATGTCGAAGCGCCCCCGCAATAACAACACCACCGCCGCGAGAAGTGCCGCGCCGCCGCCGCCACGCCGGATGACAAGCGCCAGTGCGGCAGGGTCCGCCTCCGCGAATGCCCTGAGTGCTCGGAGCACGAGAAAGAACAGGAGAATTCCGCCGAGAAGATAAATAATCATTCCGTATTGCCCGTTTGGCGCATTTGCGACAACAGATGGTCCGCCGCGACCGCGCCCCGCGCGCGCGCTTCAAATTCGAGCGCCGGGCGGCNNGCCGGGCGGCCTCCCGCGGCATAAGCGGCCGCGGCCGACAGCAGCGCGATGAGCCGCTCCGGCGCGGATAAATCAAAGGCCGCATAAGCGCCCCCGGTCAGCTGTGCGATCTTCCGGAAGGCTGCCTCGGCCACGCTATCGCGCCCTTCCTGAAACAGGAAACCCTTCACGCCCAAAAGCCCGAGTTCGGCGGCGAGCCCGGCCAAAACGTCGAGCCGCTCTTCCATGGCATCGCCCACGAAGACCAGGGCGCGGACCGGTGTTTTCCGCGTTTCTTCAAGAACATGACGCAAGACCTTTTCGATCTGGGTCTGGCCGGCGCCGACCCCGATCTTGCTCATCAGAGAGCCCAAGCTCTGCCCGCCCGCCACGAAGCGCGAGGCCTTGCACTCGGAAAATCCCCGGTAATAGACAAGCTGGACATCGAGCCCGCCATGCGCCGCAGCCGTCGCAAACATGCGTCCTTGCACGCTTTGCGCAACGTCCCAGGTGGCTTGCCGGCTCATCGTGGCATCGAGGGCAAAAATGAGCCGGCCCCGCGAAGACTCGGACACCGCGGGCAATTTCGCCGCGGCCTCGAGAAAACCATCGATATCCGACTTGGTACTGGACTTTGGCACGATGACCGCGCCTTTGTCCCCTGGCTGACCCACTTGGCTCCTCGCGTGTTGAGCTTATCCGGCCCTCTATAAATCGTGCTTTCCGGGCGCAACGGCAAGCATTTTCATTATAGATGTGGCGGCACGAAATTTTGCCGCAATACCGGAAAACTGGCGNNACATGCAGGCGATTGACCACGGGCGCGAACATTGCATCGGCGCCTGAGAAATCGCCGAAAAGGAAGCTGCCAGCCTGGCCAAATGCGTCCCGGGCCTGCTTGAATGCCGCCTCGATGCGCGCGACATCGGCGCTTGCCTCGGGGGTCAGTTCGTGCCGCTTGACCGCGCGGCGCATGTTCATCGGCAATAGGCCGCGCAAGCCCATGAAGCCGGAATGCATTTCGGCGGCGAGCGAACGCGCTTGCGCCCGTGCCGCGCGCGGTTTTGGCCACAGCGGCTTATCCGGAGTGGACTCGGCGATATATTCAATAATCGCCAGCGAATCCCAGACGGTGATTTCTCCATCGCGCAAGGCTGGACATTTGCCGGCCGGAGAATAGCGCAGCATTTCCTTGCGTGTATCCTCTTGCGCCATGGGGATCACGATTTCGTCGAACGCGATGCCGAAATGGCGCATCAAAATCCACGGCCGGAACGACCAGGAGGAATAGGCTTTGTTGGCAATGACTAGCGTAAGGCTCAAGGGACGCTCCGGATTTCATGAGGCCAGCCGGGACCGGCCCGCTGGAACGTGATCGTTGAAGGATTCGGCGCGAATGATCAATCCGTCATCTTTGCCACGTCATGGCGCTTCGTTGATCGGTCTGAAGGGGCGCGGCAGCCTACCCTTTTCGAGCAACTTCACAAACAGCCGCAGACCCGGATGCTCGTTGCCATTCGGGTGGATGAGCAGGATCGCGCCCGGCCGCAGCGGCGGCGCAAAGACCAGCCAGCCGTCGGCGCCGAGGACGACAAGATGATCGCGGCGTACGGCCTGCATGAGCGCCGCATCGGATACGAGACCGGGAAAGCGGAAAAAGATTGAAGGCGTTTCCCCGTTCGCAATCAGGAGCCGTTCCGTATCCAGAATTTCGGCCTGTATATCGATGCCCGGCCTCAAGAGAAAATTATCTGCAATCGGGCGGCCGGGAACATAAGGGTGATGGTAGGAATGGTTGACCCAGGTGATCTCCAAGGCGCCAGAGCGCGCCTGCTCCCGCAGCCATTGGAAATCGGCGCCGTGCCTGGTCAGCCAAAGACCGGAGATTGCGAGCGCCACTGGCGTCCGCGGCCCGATCGTCTTGAGCAGTTCCAGCAAGTCCCGGTCGAGCGGCTTGCGGCTCGGGCATAGATCGCCGGTGATGAAGGAGCCGTCTTTCGTGCTGTGGGAGAGCCCGGCGTTAAAAGCGGGTGATTGCGGCGCGGCCCCGTTGAGAGCTGGTTCCGAGGCTATTTGAACCGCGCCCATGAATCGCGTATCTTTTTGCGCCTCGTCGTTGGTGTCAGCGCAAGTCCAGCACCGTTCATGTTCCAAGCTGGTCGTAAGCGTGGAGGGATCGACCATGAGCAGCAAGCTCTCGGCATCGACGTTCATGCGGCGGATTGCGAGCCGCGTCTGGTTCTGCGCGTTGTGGCATTGTTGAAAGATCGGGCGATAGTTGCTCACCCGCGTAAGCGGCGCGGGCCCGGCGTCTGTGGTACTTGTGTCGATCCGCGCAGGCGCTTGGCAAACCGCGTCTTGCGCATTCACCGTCCGGGCCGTGATCGCGAAGAGGGATGCGATCACATATGAGGCCCGCACCATCGGGGCGATTCTCTTCATGCGCGGGATCATGGCCATAAAACCGAGGCTTGAAAAGCCGCTGATCTTCAGAAGCTACGATACCCACGAAGAAAGAGCTTCCATGCTCGTCTCCGAATCCTTAGGGGCCGAGATTGCAGCGCGCTTTGGCCCGCGCAACGAGACGCCGCTTTCGATTCTCGCTTATGACGGCGACGTGCTCGCCGGCGGACTCAACGGCCTCGCCCATTGGAGATGGTGCTACATCCGTCATTTCTGGGTCGAGGAGGACTGGCGGGGTCAAGGTGTCGGACGCCGGCTGCTGGCGCACGCCGAGATGGAAGCCCGCGCGCGGCAGTGCGTCGGCCTCTACCTCGATACATTCGATCCGGGGGCGGCACACTTCTATGAGCGTTGCGGTTTTCTGCGCTTTGGCCAGATCGATGATTTTCCGCCCGGACATGCACGGGCATTTCTGTACAAAAACCTGACCGCGAGCTGAAACTCCGCTATGTGATTGTTCGCT
>PLUZ01000581.1 GCA_003162995.1 Methylocapsa sp.
GCGAAGCCTGCCGCGGCGAATATGAAATGCCCAGTGACCGGCGTTTCCACGCGCAGCCGATCGCCTGTCATGTCTGCGGCCCGCGTGTCGCCCTTGAAAAAGCCGGCGGCGGCGCAATCGAATTTTCGGCCTTCAGCATGCTCGACGATGTCGACGCCGCAGCGGGCCTCTTGCTCAAAGGCCATATCGTCGCGATCAAGGGCCTCGGCGGCTATCACCTCGCCTGCGACGCGACCAACGCCGATGCGGTGATGCGGCTGCGCCAACGCAAGCAACGCTACACCAAAGCTTTTGCGCTGATGGCACGCGATCTCGACGTGATCCGCCGTTATGCCGAGATCGGTCCAGCGGAAGAAGCAGCATTGACAAGTTCCGCCGCGCCGATCGTCATCATCGAAGCGCGCGGCAGCTTGCACCTTCCCGAGGATGTCGCGCCGGNNTCCGACGAGCCGCAAATCATCGACGACGAGGCTGCCCGGACGGAATTGGCCGGCATCGCCAATTTTCTCCTCACGCATGATCGCGGCATCGCCGTGCGGCTCGACGATTCCGTTCTGCGCGTCACGGCCGGCGTGCCGCGTCTCATGCGGCGCGCGCGCGGCTTCGCGCCTGCACCCATACCCTTGCCTGCCAGCTTGCAGGAAACGCCGCCCCTGCTGGCCTTGGGCGCGGAACTGAAAAACACGTTCTGTCTCGTCAAGGAGGGGCAGGCCATCCTGTCGCACCATATTGGCGATCTCGAAGACGCGCAGCGGTTGAACGAGTTCGAGCGGAGTCTCGATCTTTTCCAGGATCTCTTTGCGCATCACCCGCAGGCGATCGCCGTCGATCTGCATCAAGATTATCTCTCCACGAAGCTCGGACGCCAGCGGGCTCGCGATTCAAACGTGCCGCTTATCACCGTACAGCATCATCACGCCCATATCGCGGGCACCATGGCCGANNGAACGGTCTCGACCATGGCGAAGGCCCCGTGCTCGGCATCGCGCTCGACGGACTCGGCCTCGGCGATGATGGCACACTCTGGGGCGGGGAGTTCCTGCTTGCCGATTACGCCTCCTATCGCCGCGTTGGAACGTTCAAACCCGTTGCTCTGGCCGGCGGCGCCAAAGCAATGCGCGAACCTTGGCGTAACACGCTCGCCCATATTCTCGCCGAGATGGGTTGGCCAGCCTTCGTCATGAATTTTGCTGGCACGCCGCTGCACGAATTTCTGCAGGCAAAGCCCGTCGACACAATTGCGACGATGATCCAGCAAGGGATCAACAGCCCGCCTGCGNNCCCTCTGCCGCGACGAAATCTTCCACGAAGGCGAAGCCGCCATGCGGCTCGAAGCCCTCGTCAACGCTGAGATATTGGCGGCGGTCGACGAGGATCTCGCCTATCCTTTCGCAATTCCGAAGCTGAAGTCATCGGGATTGCCCTATATCGAACCCGCGATGATGTGGCAGGCGCTGTTGGGTGATCTCTACGAGGNNACGGTTTCACAAAGGGCTCGCACGCGCCATCGTGGCGATGGCTTGCAAAACCGTGCAGGATGGCGAGACGCGCCTCACGCGGCGCGTCGCCTTGTCGGGTGGCGTCTTGCAAAACCGCTGGCTTGCCGAGGAACTGGTTCGCCGCCTCACAGCCGAAGATTTCGAAGTCTTTTTGCAAGCCAAAGTGCCGTCGAACGATGGTGGCCTTTCGCTCGGCCAGGCGGCCGTGGCGGCGGCTCGGCTAACGCTAGGAGGATGAACTCATGTGTCTCGGCATACCCGGACGGATTGTCGCCATCTCCGATACACAGCGCAAGCTCGCGACCGTCGACGTGTGTGGTGTCAAACGTGAAGTCAATATTGCCTGCATCATCGGCGAACGCGCGATCGAAGCTTGTATCGGCGATTGGGTCTTGGTCCATGCCGGTTTCGCGATGAGCATCATCGACGAACAGCAAGCGGCGGAGACTTTGCGCATTCTCACTGAGCTCGGCGAAGCGCAACAGGAAATCGCCGCCATGCGAGCCTCCGGCCGTTCCTGAGGGACAGTGAAGCAAAAATCAGTTCGAGCGAAAGGGCTCTTGGAAAGAAGAAATTTTATGGTCGAGGATGTACGGCTTCAGGCTCTCTACCCGTTTCTCGCCGGAAAAAGGCGCGACGAGGATGCGATCATGGCCATGCTTGCCGGAAGCGTCACCGGCAAAGCTGCGCATCATGCTTCGGTCTTCACTTCCTTTTTCACGACGCATGGCGAGGACGTAGTCGCGGCTGCGCGTACGATCGCCGATACCTATCGCAAAGGCGGCCGTCTCTTCACGATGGGCAATGGCGGGTCGAGCTGCGATGCCGCTCATGTCGCCGTCGAATTTCAGCATCCGATTACAGCCGGACGGCCGGCGCTGACAGCCATCAATTTGTCGAGTGATGTCGCCATGCTGACTGGGGTCGGCAACGACATCGGCTTCGATCATATTTTCTTGCGCCAGATCATTGCGCAAGCGCGGCCAGGTGACAGCCTGATCGGTCTTTCGACGAGCGGAAATTCGGAAAATCTCCAGCTGGCTTTCGGCAAAGCGCGGGAGATGGGCGTGACGACCATCGGTCTTGCTGGCCGCACCGGCGGACGCATGGCAAAAGCCGGCCTCGATCATTGTCTGGTCGTGCCAAGCGACAGCATTCACCGGGTTCAGGAATGCCATGTCGCAATCTATCATATTCTCTGGGATCTCGTGCATACATTGCTAGCCGACGATCGCGGCCGGCCCGCCGATCAAGCTGCGGAATAGGAGACAAGAATG
>PLUZ01000467.1 GCA_003162995.1 Methylocapsa sp.
GGCCAATGGTCTGCACAAGCGAGGTTTCGCTGCGCAGAAATCCTTCCTTGTCGGCGTCAAGAATGGCGACAAGGGCGCATTCGGGAATATCGAGCCCCTCACGCAAAAGATTGATCCCGACGAGGGCATCGAAAGCGCCGAGCCGCAGATCGCGGATGATTTCGATCCGCTCGATCGTGTCGATGTCGGAATGCATGTAGCGCACCCGCACACCATGCTCGTGCAAATATTCGGTCAAATCCTCCGCCATGCGCTTGGTAAGCACGGTGACGAGGCTGCGGTAACCCTTAGCCGCCACCTCGCGCACCTCGCCAAGAAGATCGTCGACTTGCGCCCGCGCCGGGCGGATTTCGACCGGCGGATCGATGAGGCCGGTGGGGCGGATGATTTGCTCGACAAAGACGCCTCCCACCCGCTCCATTTCCCAAGAGCCCGGCGTCGCCGAGACATGGATTGACTGCGGCCGCATCGCGTCCCATTCCTCGAACCGCAAAGGCCTGTTGTCTAAACAGGACGGCAGCCGGAAGCCATATTCGGCGAGCGTCGCCTTGCGGCGAAAGTCGCCGCGATACATGCCGCCGATCTGCGGAATGGTGACATGCGACTCGTCGGTGAAGACGAGCGCATCGTCGGGCAAATATTCGAATAGCGTCGGCGGCGGCTCGCCGGGGAGACGGCCGGTCAAATAGCGCGAATAATTCTCGATGCCGGCGCAGGAGCCGGTCGCCTCCAGCATTTCAAGATCGAACATCGTGCGTTGTTCGAGCCTTTGCGCTTCGAGCAAGCGGCCAGCGGCATTGAGCTCGGTGAGGCGCTGCTTCATTTCCAGCTTGATGCCCTTGATCGATTGCAGAAGAGTCGGGCGCGGCGTGACATAATGGGAATTGGCATAGACCTTGATGAATTCGAGGTCTTGCGTCTTTTTGCCAGTCAGCGGATCGAATTCGGCAATCGTTTCGATCGAATCGCCAAAGAAGCCGATGCGCCAGGCACGGTCCTCATAGTGGGCCGGAAACAATTCAATCGTATCGCCGCGCACCCGAAAAACACCGCGCGAAAAATCGCCGGCCGAGCGCTTATATTGCAGTGCGACGAGATCCGTGATGAGCTGGCGCTGGTCGATTTTTTCGCCGAGTTTCACGGTGAAGGTCATCGCCGTGTAGGTCTCGACCGAGCCTATGCCATAGATGCAGGAGACCGAGGCGACAATGATCACATCGTCGCGTTCGAGCAGTGCGCGCGTCGCCGCATGGCGCATCCGGTCGATCTGCTCATTGATCGAGCTTTCCTTCTCGATATAGGTGTCGGAGCGAGGCACATAGGCTTCCGGCTGATAATAATCATAGTAAGAGACGAAATATTCGACCGCGTTCTCCGGAAAGAAGCTTCTGAATTCGCCGTAAAGCTGCGCCGCCAGGGTCTTGTTCGGCGCGAGAACCAAGGCCGGGCGGTTGGTGCGCGCGATCACTTGCGCCATGGTGAAGGTTTTTCCTGAGCCGGTGACACCAAGCAGCACCTGGTCGCGCTCTTGGCACCCGAGGCCCTTGACGAGTTCATCGATGGCAGCGGGTTGATCGCCCTTAGGTTCATATTCTGCGACAAGGCGAAATCTATGGCCCCCTTCCGATTTGTCCGGACGCGGTGGCCGGTGCGGTGTCCAGGGCTTTTTCTCCCTAATATTCGGGTCGCCGCGCTCCAGCAGATCTTTTAAGGATTCGATGGTGGCCGTGGCACCTGTGACCCCTGGAGGGTGGATCGGGCCTGATTCATACTTTGCCTGCGCCTCGGAAACGCCAAGCTGGCGCTGGTTCAGCGCCGGATTGAGCAGCGCGGCCAGATGCTCGCCAAGCGGCGTGACCTCGGGCCGCGCGGCTTTCGAGTGCGGAGATTTGTTTCCGCTGGCGGGTTTCGGAGCTTTGGCCATGCCGCCAATATGGGGCGAATCGGGGAAGGATCAAAGGGTGCTATTCTGGATCATCGCGCAATGAAGCCGCCCAGATGGACGGACCTCAAATTGGGCAAATAGCTCACTCCCGCTCGATGCGAATCACCTGCGGCTTTTCGGCCAGAAAACCATCCGCGACAGCGGCTTCGAGCGCTTGGCGCACGGTTTTTTCATGCGTTGCATGGGTAATCAGCACGACCGGCACCGCGCCGTTAGGTTCAATATTCGCGCCGGGATGGCGGCGCTGCACGATGCTTTCCAAGGAAATGCCGCGCTCTGCCATGCGGGTCGCGATCGCCGCCGCAGCGCCCGGCCGGTCGAACACCGAAAGCCTTATATAGTAACCGCCTTCGTGCAATTGCATCGGCGCGAGCCGCGCGGGCGTCATCGACGCCACCGGCCGCCCGAAGGGCGCGGATCTGACGCCGCGCGCGATATCGGCGATATCGGCGACGATCGCCGAGGCCGTCGCCTCGCCTCCAGCGCCAGGGCCGACGAGGGTCAGCTCATGCACCGCGTCGGCGTCGATGGTGACCGCGTTGGTAACGCCCATGACCTGCGCAATCGCCGAGGATTTGGGCACCATAGTCGGATGCACACGCTGTTCGATGCCAGCCGGCGTGCGCTGCGCGACGCCGAGAAGCTTGACCCGGTAGCCAAGTTCCGCCGCCGCCTCAAGATCGGCGAGCGTGATCGCCTCGATACCCTCAACGGCGATCGCGGCCGTATCGATCACCGTGCCAAAGGCAAGGGATGTCAGGATCGCGAGCTTATGCGCCGTGTCGAAACCGCCGACGTCGAAACTCGGATCGGCTTCCGCATAGCCGAGCTTTTGCGCCTCGCTCAGACAGGCCGCGAAGGACAGCGCTTCCTGTTCCATCCGTGTCAGAATGTAATTGCAGGTACCGTTGAGGATGCCATAGACCCGCTCGATGGAATTACCGGCCAAACCCTCGCGCAAGGTTTTGACGATCGGAATGCCGCCTGCGACCGAAGCCTCGAAAGCTAGCGCAACACCATTTTCCTCGGCGAGATGAGCCAAACGCATGCCGTGTTTGGCCAAAAGCGCCTTGTTGGCGGTGACGAAGGACTTGCCCGCGCCAAGCGCCGCTTCAGCGGCGGCGAGCGCGACCCCCTCCTCGCCGCCGATCAGTTCCACGAAAAGATCAATGTCCGGGGCCTTGGCCAGAGCCACGCAATCGTCGAACCAGGCGAAACGAGCGAGGTCAACTCCCCGGTCCTTGGCCTTCTGGGACGCCGAAACCCCCCTGATCACGATTTGCCGGCCAGTCCGGCGCGCCAGCGTCTCGGCCTGCCGGTCGAGCAGTCTGATGACCGCAACTCCCACGGTGCCGAGACCGGCAATACCGACGCGCAAGGGAGACGGCATAGATGCAAAGCCCGTAAGCCGGAGAAGCCGTTGCAAGAGGATCAAGAACGGCGCGCGGGTTCTCTGCCCGATTTTCGCGGATCGATCAAGGCACCGAGCAACGGGCATGGCATAGAGGGCCTGTGGCACCGGCAATCTTGCCTCGGCGCTGCAATTGCTTAAATTGACGGTAGACTGATAAATTCGTCCGAAAACCGCGCGGAACCGGAAATGATGACATTTGTTGACGCTGTTGAAGTTGCAAGCCGTAAGCCTGGCTATATCAAATTGCATGGGCCGGAGGCTTTTGCCGGAATGCGCCGGGCGGGAAGACTGGCTGCCGAAGCGCTCGACCTTTTGACCGGACATGTGCGGCCCGGCGTCACCACCGAGGCGCTCGATACGCTCGTTTTCGATTTCGCGATGGCGCATGGTGCCTATCCCGCGCCACTCGACTATCGCGGTTATCGCAAATCGATCTGCACCTCCCTCAACCATGTCGTTTGCCACGGAATGCCCGATCGCAAACCGCTCAAGGANNCTTGTTGGCGATGTCCCCCGCCGGGCGCAACGCCTAGTGGAAGTGACCTATGAGTCGCTGATGCGCGGAATGGCGGCTGTGCGGCCGGGTGCAACGACGGGCGATATCGGCGCCGCCATCCAAGACTATGCCGAATCCGAACGCTGTTCCGTCGTGCGCGACTTTTGCGGCCATGGCCTTGGCCGCCTCTTTCACGACGAACCCAACATTCTCCATTATGGCCGCCGCGGCGAAGGCGTGCTGCTCAAACCCGGCATGTTCTTCACGATCGAGCCGATGATCAATCTCGGCCGTCCGCATGTGAAGATCCTGTCCGACGGCTGGACTGCGGTGACCCGCGACCGGTCCTTATCGGCGCAGTTCGAACATACGATCGGTGTTACAGAAACCGGCTATGAAGCGTTCACTCTGTCGCCGAAAGATTTGCATCATCCGCCCTATACCGTCGCCACGCCAGGTAGCGCATGACGAAACCGGAAGCGGCGCCTTCCGCGGACTCCGGCGAGCCGCATTACCTCGGCCACCGGGAGCGGTTGCGCGACCGGTTCCGCAAGGGCGGCGCCGATGCGCTCGGCGAGTATGAACTGCTCGAGCTCATTCTGTTTCGCGCCATGCCCCGGCGCGACGTGAAGCCGCTTGCCAAATCCTTGATCGCCCGATTCGGATCTTTCGCCGAAGCCGTGTCAGCGCGGCCCGAGCGCTTGCGCGAAATCGAGGGGCTTGGCGAAGCCGCAATCGTCGAATTGAAAATCATCGAGGCAGCGGCCAAGCGTCTCGTGAAATCCCCGATAGAGAAGCGGTTGCCCTTGTCGAGCTTCACCACAGTCGTCGATTATTGCCGCACGGCCATGGCTTTCCTCGACCACGAGGAGTTCCGCGTGCTGTTTCTCGACAAGAAGAATTGTTTGATCGCAGACGAGGTTCAAGGCGTCGGCACGGTCGACCATGCGCCTGTCTATCCCCGGGAAATTATGCGCCGCGCGCTTGAACTCAGCGCGTCGGCAATCATCCTCGTGCATAATCATCCATCGGGCGACCCACAGCCTTCGACCGACGATATCCACCTCACCCATCAAATCATTGCGGTCGGCAAGCCCCTAAAAGTCGCGGTCCATGACCATCTGATCATCGGCAAGCAGGGCCATGTAAGCTTGAAGGGATTGCGGATTATCTAGGCCATTATTCGCGCAGGCCGTGATCTTCGAAAGCAGAAACCGCTTCCAGCCAGCTTCAATGAAAGCGGAATTCCGCGCCCAGCGTCTTGATCTCGGCCGGCTTGATGAGCTTCGAATGGCCGACCACAACGCGATACAGCGGCCCTTCAAGCTTTTCCTGCCAGAACGTCAGGAATTTGATCAAAATCGGAAAATCCGGCGCGATATCATAGTCTTGCCAGATATAGGCCTGCAACAGGCAGGGATGATCTGGCAAATGATAAAGAATCTCCGCCGTTGCAAGTCCGTATCCGGCGAGCTGCTTGATAAAATCCGGCGATGGCTTGTTCGTCTCGATCCTTGTGTTTGCGGTCATAGCTTTAACCTCCGCGGTAACGCCCGCAGGCGGACTTCCTCGTACCGTTCAAGCGCCAGGAAGACGATAGACGGTGCCTAACTCCATTCAATACGTGTCATATTAATACAGAGTTGCGCTTTCGGCTTACGCAATCCATGTGCCGGAATAAAAATTTTGCCAGTGTTGCGTCCCAGTCTCAATGTGATTGGACACCGGGCAGGTGGGGCGGTGCGAAAAGGCGGGCACCGCTGGAGTCGTTCCGGCGGCTTTCAGAAAGCTCTGTGCGCTTTGCAAAGAGCTTGTTAATCTGCGCAACGGCGCGTGATGGCGAGTTGCCTGGCGCGCGTACCTTGGACCATGACTGCGTCATCATGAATGACTCATGGTCACATTTTGTTTGATTTGCCGCATGCTCCGAAGCGCACGAGGGTCTGCGCATGACCGAAATTTCCATCGCTGGCGAGATCTTCAACGTTCTCATTGAGGGTGACGAGAACAAAGCGGTCTTGATGCTTTCGAATCCGCTTGGCACCAATCTCCACTTTTGGGACCCTCAACTCCCCGTCTTGCTCAAGCATTTCAGGGTCGTGCGCTATGATTCGCGCGGACATGGCGCAAGCGTGGCCAATCAGGGACCCTATTCCGTCGAAGGCCTCGGCCGCGACGCGCTCGCGATCATAAATGCGCTCTCCATCGAAAAAGTTCATTGGCTGGGCCTTTCGATGGGCAGCATTGTCGGACTATGGCTCCTCATCCATGCGCGTGAGCGCATCGGCCGGGCGGTGCTGGCCAATACGGCGGCACAAATACCGGGTCCCGATCTATGGAACAGCCGCATTCAATCGGCCCGTCAAACCGGCATGGATGGCGTCGCTGCGGCAGCCGCCGAGCGTTGGTTCACAAAGGCTTTTCGCGACACCAATCCGGAAAAAGTGGAGCGCGTCTTGGAGATGGTCCGGACCACGCCGCTAAACGGCTATTTGGCAGCTTGCGCGGCGGGGCGCGACATGGATCAGCGCGAAGCCATTCGAAGCATTGGAAACAAGGTCCTGGTCATTGCCGGGCGGCACGATCTGTCGACACCGCCAGGGATGGGCGCCTTGGTTGCGAATTCCATCGAAGGCGCCAAATTCATCACGCTGGAAGCATCGCATATTTCGAATATCGAGGATGAAGCGAATTTCACTAAGGCCGCCGTCGCTTTTCTGACTGCTCCCGAAACCGTCGCGGTCATGCCTAGGCCCCGCCGCAAGGCTCCAGCAAAAAAAGCGCCCGCGAAAAAGGCTGCCGCCAAGAAAACTTGGCGCACCAAAACATCTTCGCGCAAACTAGTATCCGCGAAGAAAGCACCGGTGAAAAAAACATCTGGCCAGAAACTCAAAACAAAGGGGCTGCCGAAAAAACCCGCCGCCAAAAAGACAATGATAGGGACGGGTTCCAAGAAGAGACCCGGCAAAAAAACGGGCGCATCAAAAAAGGCGTCTGGTAGAAGGAAAAGCTGAATAAGACCTGTCTTGCACCGGCGGCCCGTTGCACGCACCTCAAAGGGTTCCATATTTGCGATTGGCATAAGTGAGACTGCAGCCTTGCTGGCCATAGTCCACTGACTCGACAGCACCAATCATGACCAAATGTGTCATGACCTCTTTGACCTCGGTGAGACGGCAGTCGAATACCGCGGCCGCACTTGTCAGCACCGGAGCGCCGGTGACGAGCTTGGTCCATTCGGCCCTGGTAAATCTTTCGTCGAGATGCAGACCGGTCCGGCCCGCGAAAATATTTGCGAGATCCTCATGCGCGGGGGTAAGGGTGTTTATGCAAAACACGCCGTTCTCGATCATCCTTGCGGCCGAGGGCGAGGATTTGTTGATGCAAAACAACATCATGGGTGGCTCGACCGTGATCGATGCGACAGAGGTCGCAGTAATCCCGCCAAGACCTGCCGGTCCACCGGTGGTGACAATGTGAACGGCGGCGGCGACACGGCTCATCGCCTCGCGAAACCGCACTCCATCGAGGCCTTGGCCTGGCACGGTGCATGGATCCATGCTTCCGTTCTCGCGTTCGGCCATGAGTTCACCACGCTCCATCTTATACGACACCATCGTTGCACAGGCCCGCACTGGCCCGTTTCTCTGACAGCAAAGATAATACTTTAAACCAAAGTGTGCCAGCGGCGCTCAAAGACCAGGCTTTAGATCACGATTATGATCGATTCCAAGAGTTTTGAGCGGGATGCTGCCGGAAAACCGGTGTCCGCTTTTCCTCATCCCGCTCTGGAGCTTGATCCCAAAAAGTTGCAGACTTTTTGGAAAAGAGGATGCGGCAAAACTAGTGTTGAGAGCATGAGCGATTATATCCAATTACCATCGCATCTCCCAGCGCCTATCGATGATGGCGCATGTGACCATCTTCCGGGACTGAAGCTGCCTCCCATCGCGCTGCCTTCGACCGCGGGGCGCTTAGTCAATCTCGGCACGCTCGATGCCTCACGAACAATTCTCTATTGCTACCCGATGACGGGGGTGCCGGGAGTGCCCTTGCCGGAAGACTGGGATTTGATACCGGGTGCACGTGGCTGCACGCCCCAGGCCTGCGCCTTTCGCGACCACTCTCGTGAACTTGCCAGCTTTGCGGCTCAAATATTTGGCTTGAGCACACAGAAGACCGATTATCAACGCGAAATGGCCGAGCGTTTGCTCCTGCCCTTCGAAATCCTAAGCGATGCGAATTTCGCTTTTGCAAACGCTTTGAAACTTCCCACATCCGAGGCCGGCGGGATGCGGCTCATCAAGCGCCTGACCTTGATCATCAAGAAAGACCGGATCGAGGCCGTGCTCTATCCGGTTTTCCCTCCAAGCGAGAGTGCTGGTCAGGTCCTCGCTTGGCTGAAGCAGCATCCGCTCTGATGAACGCAAGATATCAAAGTTCTGGGCTATCCTAAATTGGCTAGGCCCGGAAAGCTCTGCAACAGCCAGGCCGAGAAATCCTGGATCGATCCGGTCAGGAAGGCTATTCCCGTCGCCACAAGCAGAACGCCAATGACGCGCTCGATCGCGACGAAATAAGGCCGGAACCGCTTGATACCCCGGATAAAGGGTTCAATGGCCAGCGCCACCAGCAAAAACGGCAGGCCAAGCCCGCCCGAATAGGCGGCGAGCAGCAAAATCCCCTTGCCGATTGTCTCCTGCGAGGCGGCAACCGCGAGAATGGCCGCCAGAATTGGTCCGATGCAAGGCGTCCAACCGAAACCGAAGGCCAGCCCCATGATGTAGGCGCCCCAAATTCCGACCGGCTTTTGCACGTCGACCCGTGCCTCGCGATACAGGAAAGCAAACCGGAAGACGCCCAAAAAATGCAAACCCATCACGATGATCGCGATCCCGGCAAGCAGCGAAAGACGGGAAAAATATTCGTGCAGCACCTGACCGAAAGCCGAGGCTGTCGCGCCGAGACCGACGAAAACCGTCGAAAAACCGAAGATGAAAAGCACAGCCGCGAGGAAAATGTCGCGCCGGGCGCGGGCCTCGCGGCGGGTAGCGACCTCTTCGATGGTCGTTCCGGCAATAAACGTAAGATAAGGCGGAACCAGCGGTAAAACGCAGGGGCTCAAGAAGGACAAAAGCCCAGCAAGCGCGGCGACGGGAAGCGTGACATCATGCGGCATACGCTCTTCTAGCTGGTTCTGGGATAAGGGAAAAGCGGCAAGGCCTTGCGGACGGACACGGGTTTCGGCAAACTCATAAAATTAACGTGAAATCTTTATTTTGCGAAGCTTATTCTACATTGAAGATTTTGTGCAGGAGAGAGTGATGGCGTCGATAGGGTACCCCGTTTCCATGCGTATGGCCGCCTCCCGGCTGTTGTGCCTCACTAATGCTCTAATTTGGGTCAGGACACATGCGCAGCCAGACGCACAAAGGCCAGGCGCACTTCATCGATGACGGTTTTCCTTGTCTCCTTCTGCAATATTCTGTTCAATTTCGCGATTGGGCTTCTTGTCGCGAAATTTCTTGGCCCCGAGGAATATGGCCGGTTTGCCCTCGCTTACGCGACCGCTATCTTCGTGCAAACCGGTTTTTTCGATTGGATCCGGCTTGGCGCGACGCGATTTTATTCCGAACGGATCCGTTACGAAGAGCCAGCGCTCCGGGCAACGCTTGATTTCGGCTTTGCCATCATCACCGCCGGACTTGCAGTGGGCATCTGCCTGCTTCTGTTCACCGGCATAAGGTTTACCCTGTCCTATGGCTTAATTGCCCTGGCGCTGAGCGTCGCCGTCGCCAACGGGCTTTTCGATTATCATACGGCGCTGGTTCGCGCCTGCTTTGATGACCGTCTTTTTGCGCGGCTGGCTCTCGTCAAGAATGGCGTGGCTTTCACTCTCATGGGCGGCGGAGCCTTTCTGTTCGGCTCAGCCAAAATGACGCTTATTGGCACAATCATCAGCCTTGGCGGATCGGTCGTCACTGCCCGCGCAGCGTTGCGGGATCCGGCCTCGAAGCCCTACCTCGCGCGGCTCCCGATCGCGCGCTCGCTGATGGCCTACAGCCTGCCGATCGTTGGCGCCAATCTGCTTTACCTTGCGATCCCGCTCGCCAACCGCTCGATCCTCGCCATTCTCGATGGATTTTCCGAAACCGGACAATTTTCCTTGGCCTATGATTTCGGAACCAAGGCTGTCCAAGCGATCGGCTCCGCCCTCGATATCGTCTTGTTCCAGATTGCGGTCGCCACGCATGAATTGCACGGTTCGGTGCAGGCAAGGAACCAGATCGCCCGCAATATGACAATCGTCATCGCCATGGTCCTGCCGGCGTGCACGGGGCTTTGGCTGACCTTGCCTTCGATTGAAGAACTGGTCGTGCCAGAGGCGTTTCGAGGCCCTTTCGACGTGCTGTTGCCTCTGATGATGACCGGCCTCTTTTGCATGGCTATGATTCAGTTTGCCATCAACCCAATTTTTCTGATCCAGAAAAAAACCCTGCCCTTGATTGCCGCAGCGCTCGTAGCCTGCGCCGCCGATCCCATATTGCTGTTGGTTTTGCATCAGGATGACGGCGCCTCGAGTCTCGCCATCGCTCAGACCGGCGCGATGCTGGCCGCGCTCATTGTGCTGATTGGTTTTGCTAGCCTCACATGGCAGCATTGGCCGCGCCCGCGCGATCTCGCTGTCGCGGTTTTTGCCAATGCCTTGATGGGTGTGATCGTTCTGCCCATGCGCAGTCAAGAGCCCGGACTTGCAACGCTCTTCGAGCAGATCGCGACAGGTGTCATCATTTATGCGGTCGTCGTTTTGGGGCTCGATGTCGCTGGATTGCGCGGCATAGTGCTCGCACGTCTGCGACTTACCTTTACGCGGACGAAGACGCTCTAAAACAAAATCTAAGAAGTGATGCGCCGTTGCATGAGCAGTGTCACCCAGCCATCGATGGCCAGGCGCCGCGACAAGGCCATGCCTTGCCTCTGATAGGCGCAAACGACGCCTGGCACATCCCGCGCGATGAGCCCCGAGAGGATAACGTCCGCGCGCGGCGCCGTTAATCTTGCGATTTGAGGTGCGAGATCGCGCAGCGGCCGCGCAAGAATATTCGCAAGCACCAAATCATAGGGCCCACCTTTCCGCAAAGCGGGATGCGCAGCGCCTTTTGCAAGGACGGGATGCACAAAGCTTGCAACGCGGTTGCGTTTGGCATTGGCGGCGGCGGTCTTCACGCAAACAGGATCAAGATCACCGGCGCGAATTGCGCGCTTGAATAATTTGGCCGCCCCGATTGCAAGGACGCCAGAGCCGGTGCCGAGATCCAGAATGGCGGCCGGCCGCCGCCGCCGCGCAACAGCTTCCAGCATGAAAAGACACCCGCGCGTCGAACCATGATGGCCGGTGCCAAAAGCAAGCGCCGCCTCGATCTCGATTGCGATGTCATTGGCCGCGACCGCGCGGCGGTCATGCGCGCCATGCAGGAGGAACCGCCCCGCCCGCACCGGACCAAGTCCCGCAAGGGAGGTGGCAACCCAGTCGCGCTCCCGCACTTCAACGAAAGTCGCGGAGCGGGCAGTGGCGTCGCCCGCGACGACGGCAACGAGGGCGCGAACATTCGCTTCGTCGGGCGGCGTGCCGAAATAGACCTCGACGGCCCAGGGACCCTTGGTCCAGCTGCTTGTGTCCGGCGCTAGTTCGAAAGCGGCGGCGGCGGTCGTCGCCGGGTCAAAGGTTTCGACAATGATGTCGGCGACAGTGCGTGCCGTCGCCTCGTCGCAGGAGAGGCGCATGACATGCGTTGCGCCATTCGGGGGCAGGCCTTCGAGCATGAGGGCAGCTAGCATGAAGGACCGCGAACGGCAACCGGCCGTTACCTTGGCAGCGTTGCCTCGAGTTCGAGCCCCCGCGCCTTGGCCGAATAATGCGAGGCATTGCCCCTGCCCGCGCAAGCATCGCGCGCGAACATGATGAGATGATGGGCGCACAGGCCAACGCTCAGGATCGGCTCGATTTGGCCATGCCTCAGGCGGCGCAGCGTGAATTTCCAGAAGCTGCGCCGGTAGTCGCCGCGCACACCGGCAAACCAGAAAAGCCGCGCGAGAATCACAAGACCCTTGACGATGTTGCGCGGCGACAGACGCTGCCGGCTCAGCGGCCTTCTCAGGCGATAGGGCCTTGTTGCGTGCATCTGATATTCGTAGCGGGCGAACAATGTGTCGGGGCGGTAGGCCTTTTCCATGCAGCTCTGCCACATGGCGAGCACGTCATCGTAAGGCAGCTTAAAGTCCACATTCGACTCGCGCCCCGCATCCTCCTCGTCGAGTAGCCGGTTTTCTTGCTGCAAGCGGTCCCAAAGCGGTGTGCGCGGCAGCGCCTGCAACAGATTGATTGTTGCCATCGGAATTTTGGATTGCTCCAAAAATTCGAGAATCCGCGTGCCCGAATCCCTTGTGTCCGTGTCGAGGCCAAGAATGATTCCGGATACGACCTCCATCCCATGCCGGTTGATGGTGGAAACGGCATCGAGGATCGGCACAACCATATTGTGCCCCTTGTCAATCGCTTTCAGCGCCTCGGGTTCTGGCGTCTCGATCCCGCAGAAGATCGTGTCGAAAGCAGCCTCGCGCATGAGGCTAAGGATCTCTGGCAAGCGGGCAATGTTGAGCGTCGCTTCGCAAGAGAGGCTGACGGCATAGCCATTGCGCTTTTGCCATTGAATGAGATGAGGCAAGAGATCGCGCAATGCGCGCCGGTTGGCAATCAGATTGTCATCGACGAAATAAACCGAGCCGTTGACGCCGCAAGCCAAGAGCTTGTCGAGTTCTCCGATGACTTGGGCCGGCGTCTTCAGGCGCGGAACCCGGCCGTAGAGGCCCGGAATATCGCAGAATTCGCAGGTGTAGGGGCAGCCGCTCGAAAACTGGATGCTGCCGAGAAAATAGCGCCCGATCTCGGCGAGTTCATAGGCGGGCTCCGGAAAATCGCAGAGGTCGCGGCGGGACTTCGTTTTCAGCACGATTTGTTCGCGCGGCCGGGAGACGCCGGCGGCGAGCAGGCCGATCAGCGTGTCTGTCGCATCGCCGAGTTCGCCGACATGCAGATAGTCGAACGCGGGATAGAGTTCGGCACACGCCGAAACCGAGGGACCGCCGAGCACCGCCACTTTGCCGGCGGCATGGGCCCTCTCACAGATGTCCTCCATCCGGCGGCGCTGGATGTGCATTCCGCTGACGAAGACCGCATCGGCCCAGACGAAATCAGCGGCACGCGCGGGACTCATGTTTTCGTCGATGAAGCGGACTTCCCAAGTCTTTGGCAGCACCGCTGCGATGACGAGCAGACCTTGCGGCGGCATGAACGCGCGAACCCCATCGGTCAGCGGATAGGCATATTCAAAGGTGCCGAACGAAGGGACATAGCGTGGAAACACGCAGAGGATTTTTCGCATGTTTCCATGCGTCTCTCCGCGACCGTGCGCTTGATCCTCCACAGCTTGAGACATGCCTCGCATCCATGGCCGGTCGTTGCATGGCGGTCTTGATCGCGGATTCGTTCCACGCCGCTGACACGTTTCCACGCAAGGTACCGGCTTCCAGAAATAAGTAAAGCGGGCTAGCAAGCGATGATTTTATGCCTGCCTGTCGCGCCTTTGCGCATGTCCAGATCCGCTGCGGCGCAATGAAAAAACCCGGCCTGGAGGGCCGGGTTCGAGTTTGCTAGAAAGGACTTGTTTTGCTTCAATCTTAGAGTCGGTCCGAAAAG
>PLUZ01000504.1 GCA_003162995.1 Methylocapsa sp.
GACATCGCCCCGGTCGCCGAGATCGCCGATTTGGCGCGACGTTACAACGCCATGACCTATATGGACGAGGTGCATGCGGTCGGTCTCTACGGCCCGCATGGCGGCGGCATCGCCGAGCGCGATGGCGTCATGGACCAAATCGACGTCATCGAAGGAACGCTCGCCAAGGGATTTGGAACGCTTGGCGGCTATATCGCCGCAAAGGCTCCGATCATCGATGCCGTGCGTTCGCACGCCCCCGCCTTCATTTTCACCACGGCGCTGCCGCCGGCGCTCGCCGCCGCCGCGACAACTGCCGTGCGCATCTTGAAACAAAAGCAAGGCCAAGAGCTTCGCGCGCAGCATCATCGCCAATCGATGCTCACCAAACATGCGCTGAGCGCGGCGGGCCTGCCGGTGATGCAGAACCCTTCTCATATCGTGCCGGTGCATGTCGGCGACGCCGAACTCTGCAAGCGCGCGACCGACCTGCTGCTCGAACGCCACGCGATCTATATCCAGCCGATCAATTATCCGACGGTCGCCAAGGGCGAAGAGCGTTTGCGCATTACGCCAAGCCCCTTGCATACGGATGCGCTGATCGTGCAGCTCGTGGAAAGCATGGTCGATGTCTGGCAGACGCTGAAATTGCCCTTCGTCGAGCCGGCCAAAGTCCTCGATTTCAAACGCGAGAGCGACGCGCGCTGCACCTTCCCGGAGTTCAAGCGCGCCGCCGAATAAGCCTTGCTTTGGCTTAGGCTCCGCAAAAGCATTGCTGTCTCGCGTGCCGGAGGACTGCTATGCGTCCGCTTACGATTTTTCTCAGCCGGTTCATTGGGCTCTTCACCCTTGTGCTTGCCTTGGCGATGGCTCTGCACCAGGCATCTTTTGTCGAGATCGCAGACCGGCTGGTTCACGACGGCCCGCTGCTCTTTATCACCGGATTGATCGTTCTCGCCATTGGTCTTGCCATGGTCCTCTCCCACAATATTTGGTCGGGCGGCGCCTTGCCGGTCGTCATCACGCTGTTTGGCTGGATCCAGCTCGTTCGCGGGCTCATCTTCCTTCTGGCGCCGCCGGACGCCTTGGCCTCTCTTTTTGAAAAAATGAATTTCGAGAAGTTCTTGCCTTTTGTGACCGCGATCGCTTTCGTCCTCGGTCTCTATCTGACCGTCATGGGATTCCGCCAAGCGCGGCCGTGAGAGCACACTTCTCTCAGCCTCCCGCCGCGTGCTAACTTTTAGGGGATGAAAAAGCCGGTCCCCATCGAAAGCCTCAGCGAAGCGCAGGCACGCCGCGAACATGCCCGCCTTGGCGAAAAGATCGCCGCGCATGATAAGCGCTATTACACCGAGGATGCGCCCATTGTTTCGGATGCCGAATATGACGCGCTGCGGCTTCGCTATGAAGCGCTAGAGGCTGCCTTTCCGGAGCTTGCGACACCCGAATCGCTGACAAAAAAAATCGGCGCGGCGCCTTCCGAAAAATTCGCGAAAGTGCGCCATCGCGTGCCGGTGCTCTCGCTCGGCAATATCTTTGGCGAGGAGGAGGTGGCGGATTTCGTCACCCGCATACGCCGGTTTTTGGGACTAAGCCCCGAAGCGCCGCTCGCGATCACGGCCGAACCGAAAATCGACGGCCTGTCTTGTTCGCTGCGCTATGAAAGCGGCAAGCTTGTCCAAGCGGCAACGCGCGGGGACGGATACGAAGGCGAGGACGTCACAGCCAATGTGCGCACCATCGGAGAAATTCCACATGTGCTCAAAGGCGCGGCGCCGGAGATTCTTGAGGTGCGCGGCGAAGTTTATATGACCCATGCCGATTTCGCCGCGTTGAATGAACGCCAAAAGGAAGCGGGGAAGACGCTCTTCGCCAATCCGCGTAACGCGGCGGCGGGCTCGCTGCGCCAGCTCGATCCTGCGATCACCGCTGCACGGCCTCTGCATTTCTTCGCCTATGCTTGGGGCGAAGTGAGCGCCCTGCCCGCCTCGACGCAAATGGGCATGATCGCGGCGTTCAAAGACTTCGGGTTTCCCATCAATCCGCTGATGGTGCTGTGCCATTCGGCGGAGGAACTCATAACGCATTACCGGCAAATCGAATCGCTGCGCGCGCGGCTCGGCTACGACATCGACGGCGTTGTCTATAAGGTCGACAGTCTCGCCCTGCAAAATCGTCTCGGCTTTGTCTCGCGTGCGCCACGCTGGGCGGCGGCACATAAGTTTCCCGCCGAAAAGGCGACGACCGTGCTGCGCGCCATCGAGATCAACGTCGGGCGCACAGGAGCCTTGACCCCTGTCGCGCGGCTCGATCCGGTCACCGTCGGCGGCGTCGTCGTTTCCAATGCGACCTTGCATAATGAGGATGAGATCGCCCGCAAGGATATTCGCGTCGGCGATACGGTGACGGTCCAGCGCGCCGGCGATGTCATTCCGCAAATTCTTGGCCCCATCCTAGACAAGCGGCCGGAGGATTCGAAACCTTATGTCTTTCCTGAAATCTGCCCAGTCTGCGGCTCGGCGGCGGTCCGCGAGATCGATCCAAAAACCGGCACGGCGGATGTCGTGCGCCGCTGCACCGGCGGCCTTGTCTGCACGGCCCAGGTGGTCGAACGCCTAAAGCATTTCGCCTCCCGCAATGCTTTCGATATCGAGGGTTTTGGCGACAAGCTCATCGAGCAATTTTTCCATGATGGTTTGATCAAAAGTCCCGCCGATATTTTCACGCTCGAAGAGCGCGAAAGACGCGGCCTTCTGAGGCTGACGGAGCGCGAAGGCTTTGGCGAGCTTTCGGTCCGAAATCTCTTTAATGCGATCGAAGTGCGCCGCACGCTTCCGCTCAACCGCTTTATTTATGGGCTCGGCATTAGGCATGTCGGCGAGACCAACGCGCGGCGCCTCGCCCGCCATTTTGAAACGTTCGAAGCTTTGCGCAAGACCGCAAAAGCGGCTCAAGAAGGCTCCGAGGCCCGCGCTGAGATCAACAATATCGAAGGGATTGGCGAGACTGTTGCCGAAGCCGTGGCCGATTTTTTCGCCGAGAAGCACAATGAGGATGTTCTCGACGCGCTGCTCGACCATATGACGCCCGTGCCGATGGAAGCCGTTGCCTCGGCGAGCCCGGTTGCGGGCAAGACGGTGGTCTTCACAGGCTCGCTTGAGCGCATGACGCGCGATGAGGCCAAGGCGATGGCCGAACGGCTCGGTGCGAAAGTCGCGGCCTCCGTCTCCAAAAAAACCGACCTCGTCGTCGTAGGCCCAGGCGCCGGTTCAAAACTCGCCAAAGCCGCCGAACTCGGGATCGAGACGATCAGCGAGGAGGATTGGCTGAGGCTGACGGGACAGGACACTTAAGGAGATTTATATACCAAGCCCGTCGTATGTGACTCTCGCGTCATGCCCGGCCTTGAGCCGGGCATCCAGATCTCAATGCAAGGCAAGTTATTCACGGCCGCGTCTCGCGCGGAAAAATCCATTCATCGCACGGCGGCAGAAAAGCNNCTTCGCGCCGTCCTTGACTTCAAAAACTAGATACGCTCGGGTCGGCCGTCCGATGAATGGGATCGTGTGGCCGGGACGGCCGTTGATTTTCCATCTGGAAGTGAGACGGGACTATCAAAAATGCTTCGCAGTTGAGGATGAAGCTCCTTTCGCTATACCGCGATTAGCACGTCGAGACAGATTTGTGGGTTCTTTACAAGGTCGGCGGCTACGATCTTATTCCAGGTCGCTGCGGCATCCTTACGGAATTATTCATTCAAGAGGTTTGACGTGAATGTGACGCAGCTGATCACGGCAGCTTTCATATTAGCCCGTTCCCGGTATCCCGAACTCTGCACGATTTGGAATAGAATATCTTTCCAGGTCAGTGCCTTACTCCCTAACTCGTTGCTTATGGTTTCGGTGCAACGGACGGGCGATCTTGACATGATACTTAGAGCTATGGAGGATGATTACTCTCCGCCGACAGAGGGCACGGGTGAGGCTGGTCGACCAGCAGACCTATTTTCTGACCATTATCATTTGATGCTCTCCGAGCTTTGGGTTGGTGCCGTTTATGAAGTATTCAGGCTGCTCATTGAACGGAAGCTTACACCCGACAGCGATGCAATCAGGGCTTTAGCTCACGACCTAAGGCTACTTCGCATTCCCCTTGAAAAGCATGAAATCGCGGCTGACAGAAAACTCTCTGAGACGCTGCGGATGCAAAGATATCCACCGAACAACAACGAGACTGACAGCTACCATTACTCAAAGAACGACGCGCGGCGAGCGCACATAATGCCTTCAGGGATCTCTAGCCGGGGGTCGGTGATGTGGTACGTGATTGATGTCAAATCACAGAAATCCTTTTGGCTAGAGCGGCGGGCATTATCGGAAAGGATCGTCGCAATTTGGGGGCTAGCGGCGGGCGACACGGGAACCTAACCCCTTGACGGCATGAATCCCCGACAAATCCGAGAGCAAAGGATGCCCATGACCTTCCGAATTTTGACGATCATTGGCACTGCCGGTTTCATATTGCTCCCCTTCGCCGCTTCGTCAGGCGCTGGCCCTTCGGATGCGGAAACTAAAGAACTTGTCCAACATCGCTACGGTGCATGCCTCCAACATGCATCTTACACCTTTACCCAAATGTGGGAATCCGCTTGCGATGAATTATGCTCACAGAAAAATCCTCTCGAATATTGCATGCGATTTCATAATAGCTGGAATACCGTGACTTGTTCGCTGCCGCTATCTGTTACCGATAAGCTAGATAAGTAATTAGAGCCGGACAAGGATCGTTGCCTTCGTGAATTTCAAGCTGGCGTTACAGAGATGACCTTCGACTAAGTTGTGCGCATCGACTTTCTGCCCCTTCCGGCAACCCGTCACGCCATGCCGCCCACAAAACCTTCCGTCTTGTCGTCATGGATCAGGGCAATACGCACCGCCCCACGGCAGAACCGGTTTGAACAGCGCAGCGCACGCTCCACCTCATCGAGATAGGCCTGCGCCAGTTGCGGCTGCCGCAGCAAGGCCGCCTGCGGCTCGTAGTGGCAAAGACCGCAGCGCTTGCAGGTCACTTCAAGGCGCGTGGCGGCGTCGAGATCGGCAAGTTTCAGATCGGTTTTCCAATTCATCGGCTCACCAGAAGTCCTCGGCACTTGGAATGCGCGTGTAGCTGATTTTCCCCCCCGCATAGCCGCCGGGCGGCGGCGTCCAGGGGCCAATACTGACCAGCGTGCGGCCATGCTTGCGGTTGAGCGCATCGATGGCCTCGGTGATGCGCTCCCACTGAAGGCGGACGGGGTCATCGTCGAGCAGCATGTCGAGCTGGCGCTCGCTGGCGCGGGTCAGATCGAAGAGGGTAACCCCGAGGCGCATGACGCGCGTATGGGGCGGCAGAAGCGCCCGGACTTCATTCCACAAGGTCTCGAGGGCGGAGAGCACCGCTTGATCGTCGTGGACTCCAGGCAGCCAATGCGCGCTGCCAGGCGCCGTCCCGCAGTTCGAGCCACAGCGCCAGCCGCCCAGCGTTCCAGCCGTCGCGGCGCATCCGCCGCGCCGCCTTGGTCAGCAGCAGCCGGGCCGCCGCGCGGGCGTGCTCAAGGGTGCGGGTGCGGGTGCTGGGCGGCAGCACCCGGCCATGGCCATACATGCCGCGCCCGGAGGGCGGTGTTTGCAGGTCGTAGCCGTGCAAAGCGTACCAAAGCCGCTCGCCCGTCACATTGCCCCACAGCTTGCGCATGTGCTTGGGCTGGGTCGCGAGCAAGGCTTCTATCGAGGTGATGCCCGTGCGGAGCAATTTCTGCTCCATGTGGGAACCGACACCGGGAATATCCTTGAGTTCGAGCCGCAAAAGCGGCGCCGGCATATCTTTTGGATGCCACACCATATTGCCGTTGGGCTTGCCCGCCTTGCAGGCCATCTTCGCCAGTTGCCGATTAGCGGCAAAGCCAATCGAGCAAAGGATATGAGGGCCGATGTTTTCCGCGAGGCGCGCCTTGATCCGCTGGCCGAGCGCCTCCGGCGCGTCCCGGTCGGCGGGGGCGACACGGCAGGTCAGCTCGTCAATGGACTTGACCGCATCGACCGGAATGACGGCGGTAATCTCCGAAATCAGCGCATTGTGGGCGCGGCGATAGAGATCGGGCGATTGCGGCACGAGGAGAATGTCCGGGCATCTCGCACGCGCCTCGGCGATGGTCATGACGTTTTTGACGCCGCGCAGCTTGGCCTCGCGGGAGCAGGCGATAACGCAGGTGCGCTCGGCTTCCGCGAACGGCACAACCCCGACCGGGCGCCCCCGCAAATGCGGGCGCGCCTGCTGTTCGACGGAGGCGAAGAAGCCGTCGAAATCGAGGTACAACCGTTCGATCTGGGCTGGCCGGCGCATGCCAAGGGCTCGCGAGAAGGAAAGCGAGATCAGAACATAAAGTGAACATACGAGTCAAGACAACGCCGGTTTGTGAACGAAACTTACACCGGGGATGCCTTCCGGCAAGGGCTTTGGACATCGCGGCCCCGCCGCCACACTCTTGGATTGGCTCCAAAAATTGATCGATCTTACAAGATCGAAGGAGGGGCCGCTGTCTTAGGCCTTGTAAGGTTTTATGCCCCGACCGGACAAAAACGTTTCACGTNNTCACGTGAAACACTTTTGTCCGGTTGCGGCAACCGGAAACGAGCCCGCCCTTGTGGGTTTGGGTCCCCCAACGGATGACGGCCGTTCAGGCGTCTTCGCCCGTCCGGTCGATCTTGCGCGGCGGCCCCATCAGGGCCGGCTGGAACAAAATCGCGGCCGCCAAGGTGCAAACAAGCGACAAGGCCAGCAGCTTTCCCATGCTGGATGTGCCCGGATGCTTGGACAGCCAAAGACTGCCGAAGGCGGTCGCCGTGGTCATCGCGCTGAAAAAGACCGCGCGCGTGAGGCTCGATTGCAAAAGATTCGTGGTCCCCGCGCGCCACGCCATCACGAAATAAATCTTGAAGGCGACCCCGAGACCGAGGAGGAGCGGCAGCGCGATAATATTCGCGAAATTCAGCGGCAGGCCGATCAGGACCGTGATTTCAAGCGTAACGACACCGGCAAGCAGCAAGGGAACCAATGTCAGCAGCACGTCGCTGATCCGGCGCAGCACGATGAAGAGAAGCAGACTGATCGAAAGCAGCGCCCAAAGCCCTGCCTCGATGAATGCCCGGACAACGGTGTTGCCCGATTCCTGAACGGCAATGGGCTGGCCCATGGCGGCGGGGTCGATCGCGCGCACCGCCTTGGCGAATTGGAGAAGGGTGGCATTATCGTTGGCGTCGCCCGCAGGCGCGACCTCGATGCGGGCACGGCCGTCGGCGCTCACCCAATTGGCCGTCAAATCGGGAGGAATGGACGCAACTGTTACTTTTTTAGCCGTCAGCGACGCCCGCAACAAATCGAGCATCGTATCCAGGCTGGGAATCAAGGCCTCGCGTGCCGCCTCGCGGATGGGCGGCGGCGCCGCGGCCATTTTGTGGAGGAGCCCGGCCAGGCGGCGGGCGTCGTCGGCGCCTTTTCCGGTAAGCCCATCGGCCGTCGCCTCGAAGGCGGCGGCGGCACGCTCCATGGCCTCGACGTCTTCCGCATCGGTCGGAGGCTCCTTCTCGCGGGCGGGATCGAGCAAGGGCAACAAGGATGCCGCGACAGGCTTGATGAGCGCTAGCTTTTCATCCTGATCCTGGGGAATGAAACTCTCAAGGCTCGAGACCCGGGCGACCTCCGGCAAATGTTGCAGACGCGCCATCAGCGGCGGGGCATCAGTGAGAGAAGGAGCGAGAACGTCGATCGTATTGGTGTCGGTGTTCGGATCCTTCATCAAATCCAGCAAGGTTGCAACGGATTCGACTTTGGAGCTGCGTAAGTTCAGCGGATTGAAATCGAAATGCAGGTGGCGGAGCAAAGGCGTTCCGGCCAAGGCCACAGCCAATGTCCCGGCGATGATCGCATACCGGTGATTGGCCATGAAACGATCGACGGGCGCCAAAAATTTATAGCCGACCGGCTCCTGTTCCGCCGGCGGCTGCAACAAAGTCAGCAACGCCGGCAAGACCGTGATCGCGGCAAAAAATGCGATGAACATTCCGGTGCCGGCAATGAGGCCCAATTCGGAAACGCCGCGATAATCGGTCGGGAGAAACGAGTAGAAGCCGGCGGCGGTCGCTGCGGCAGCAAGCGCCAAAGGCCGCCCGGCGTTGCCCGCCGCTTGCACGAGGGCTTGGCCGAATTGGGGCTCCTTATAGCGTTCGGCGCGGTAGCGGACGCTGAACTGAATGCCGAAATCGACTCCTATACCGACGAACAACACCGCAAAGGCGACCGAAATCAAATTAAGCGCGCCGACCATCATGAGCCCGACGGCCGCCGTGGCGGCGAGACCAATGATGACACTCAAAGCGACAGCGAAAACGATACGGCCCGATTTCAGGGCACACCAAATAATCAAAAGCACAATCAAGCCGGTCGCCGCCGCGTTGAGCCCGGCACCGTCCGCGATGTTCCCGAATTCCTCGTCAGCCATCGGCACGAGGCCCGTCAGCCGGATCGTCACCCCGGACTCGGGGGAAAGCCGAAGCTCGCGCGCGGTATCGCGGATGAAATCCGACGCCTTCTCCCCCGGCATCAAGGCCGCGTAATCGAGCACCGGCTTGATCTCGATGAAACGGCGCAATTCGCGCGGATCCGCCGGTTGCTCGGAGACCAAGCCGCGCCAGGAAAAGAACACTGGCCGGCCGGCGAGCACGCCCTCGAAGGCATCGCCAAGCTGGGCCATCGGCCGGTCGAAATCATCGAGCGTTCCCGCTTTCTTGTGGACCCCCTCGTTGATAAACGAAACCGCCTTTACAATTCCGCGCAAACTCGGATCATAGGCAAGCGCCATCAGAAACGGCCGCGCCTGGTAAAGCCCATTTAGGGTGCGCTGGAGATCGGCAACGGGCTGAAAGAGAAGGCCGTTTTGATCGAAATAAGGGCCGCCCTCGGGACGCATCACCGATTGGTAGAGATCGGGGCGGCGCTTCAATCTCTCGGTCAGCGATTGTGCCGCCGCCTCGGCAAGCTCGGGGGTGGCGCCATCGATGACAACGACAATTTGATCGACCCGCTGGGGAAAAGCCTTATCCAACGCGATCAGATTTTGCCGCCACGGTAATCTTGCCGAAATAAACTCGTTCGTATTTGTATTAATGGCGAAATGGGTAGCCGTGTAATACCCTGCGGCAATCGTCACTAAGATTGCCAACGCAAGCACGGTCCAGGGGAAACGGCTGCAAGCCGACACAATCGCGACCACGGATCTTGCTATAGGATCGGAAGCGACTGATTTCACAAATGATTTTGTTGCCGGAGGTTTTGTACTTTTTGCCATGCTTTGCTATCGCCAATCGGAAAGGAAGCCCGCCAAGGCTCCACTAGAGGGCTTTTCAATCACGCGGAGTCCTGTGATCGAGAAGGAATCGTTCAGATTCAAAGAGTTGGAGCACGTGCTGCTGGAAAAAGCCGGCCAACTTTTTTAACGAACATGCTTTAGACTATGATCGCTTCAAGGTGAATCGCCCATGGTCTCCATCTGTTTGTTTTCTCATATGATCTTATCCAAAAGGCTCTGGCCCTTTCTTGGGAACATGCTCCAGCACAGAACTACGGCTATTCGAGGGAACCCAATTTCACAAAAAATGTTCACACAGCTGTAGCGGGGCAACACCATGCTAGACCTTGACTGTGGTTGTCAGCTGGCCGGGTTTGCCAGCCAGCGGCGATTCGGTGGCGTCATTTGTTTGACCATGGGATCACAACGGCGACACGCAACGCCCGGCTAAAGAAGAGTTCTTTTGCCAGAAGGTTATGCTTTTAAAGGAACATTTGCTCCGGCACTAGGCAATTTTCATGAAAGTCATTTTGGCGCAACCGCGGGGATTTTGTGCTGGTGTCATTCGCGCGATTGAAATCGTGGAACGCGCGCTCAATAAATATGGCCCGCCAGTCTATGTCCGCCATGAAATTGTCCACAATGGCCATGTTGTTGAGAGCCTCAAGGCGAAAGGTGCCCGTTTTGTCGAGCGTCTAGACGAGATCCCGCACGGCGCCCGCACGATCTTTAGTGCCCACGGCGTTGCCCGCTCCGTCGAGGATGAGGCCGCCGCGCTGGGACTGCCGGTCCTTGATGCCACCTGTCCCTTGGTCTCGAAAGTTCATAGTCAAGGGGAGCGCTATGTGCAACAAGGGAGATCAATCGTGTTGATCGGCCACGCCGGCCATCCGGAAGTGGAAGCGACGATCGGACGAATTCCAGGCCCTATCCATCTCGTGCAGTCGGAAGCCGATGTGGAGAACCTCGACCTTGCTCCGGATACCTCAATTGCCTATGTCTCGCAAACGACTCTGAGCGTCGACGAAACCAGATCGATCATTGCCGCACTGAAGCGCCGTTTCACGGACATTGCCGGGCCGGAAACAAAAGACATTTGCTACGCGACACAAAACCGGCAGAGCGCGGTGCGCGAGCTCAGCAAGCTCGTCGACGTCCTGCTGGTTGTCGGCGCCAAGAACAGTTCGAACTCGACGCGGTTGCGCGAAATCGGCGCCGAAGCAAAGATCCCAGCCTTTCTCATCGCGGACCAGAGTGAGCTCGATTACGAAGTGCTGAGCAAAGCGAAAATCGTCGGCCTTACTGCCGGCGCCTCCGCGCCGGAAATTCTTGTTGAAGGCGTGTTGGACGCCTTACGCAGCCTCGGCCCGGTTGAATTGACAACCTTGCCTGGAGTCGCAGAAGATATAGAGTTCAAGCTGCCGGCCGAACTCAACGAGTGAANNCGGCGAATGGCATCAGTTTTAAGGAGCACGTGCATTGGGAATACCGATTCTGCAAATGGCTCAGATCGGCGCCTATGTGGTTCGCCAGCGCCTGGCGGGACGCAAGCGCTTTCCGCTCGTCCTGATGCTCGAACCTTTGTTCCGCTGCAATCTCGCTTGCGCGGGTTGCGGCAAGATCGATTACCCAGACAAGATTCTCAATCAGCGCCTGCCGGCCGCCGATTGCCTCGCGGCGATCGATGAATGCGATGCGCCCGTCGTCGTGATCGCCGGCGGCGAGCCCCTGCTGCACAAGGAGCTCCCAGAGATCGTGCAAGGCGCGATCGCGAGAAGGAAATTCGTGACCGTCTGCACCAATGCCCTTCTTTTAGCGAAGAACCTCGACCGCTATACGCCGAACCGCTACTTCAACTGGTCGATTCACCTCGATGGCGATGCCGAAATGCACGATGAATCGGTCTGCCAGTCGGGTGTCTATGACCGCGCCCTCGATGCGTTGAAGCGCGCCAAGGAGCGCGGCTTCCGGGTAACCATCAATTGCACGCTCTTTAACACTGCGGATGCTCCCCGGGTCGCCGCGTTTTTCGATAAAGTGGCGGCTCTGGGCATCGAGGGAATTACGGTGTCGCCTGGCTACGCCTATGAACGCGCGCCGGACCAGCAGCATTTCCTCAATCGCGAGAAAACAAAAACCTTGTTCCGGCAAATTTTTGCGATGGGCAAGGGCGGCAAGGCCTGGCCTTTCTTCCAATCGAAGCTATTCCTCGACTTTCTCGCCGGCAATCGAACCTATCAATGCACGCCTTGGGGCAATCCGACGCGCACGGTCTTCGGCTGGCAGCGGCCTTGTTATCTTCTCGGTGAAGGCTATGCGGCGAGCTTCAAGCAACTGATGGAGGAGACCAACTGGGACTCCTATGGCACCGGCAATTACGAAAAATGCGCCGACTGCATGGTCCATTGCGGCTTCGAGGCGACCGCGGTGGAAGATGCGTTCAACCATCCCATGCAAGCTCTCGGCGTCGCCTTGCGCGGTATTCGCACCAAGGGTCCGATGGCGCCCGACATCCCGCTACACCTGCAGCGTCCCGCCGAGTACGTCTTCAGCCGGCACGTCGAGCAAAAACTCGCGGAAATCGGTGAAGCCAAGGGTTCCGGCGATGAGCTTTC
>PLUZ01000313.1 GCA_003162995.1 Methylocapsa sp.
GCGGGAGCAACCGGCGAAGGCGCCGCCGGCTGGCCATTGGGCGAGCCGAAAAAGCGGAAGAAATCTGATTTTGGGCTGAGCACCATGCGGGTTCCGCCGCCCTTCAACCCGGTCTCATAGGCTTGCATCGAGCGATAGAAGGCAAAGAAATCAGGGTCCTTGCCGTAGGCTTCGGCGAAAATGCGGTTTCTTTCCGCATCGCCTTCGCCCCGGGTCTGGTCGGCCTGGCGCTGCGCGTTGCCGCGAAGCACGACGACATCACGGTCGGCTGTCGCTGTGATTGTTTGCGCGGTTTCGGAGCCTTTAGCGCGATATTCCGCCGCCTCTCGCGCCCGCTCGCTCTGCATCCGGCTGAAAACCTTTTCCGAAATCTGCCTGGGCAGATCGGCGCGGCGGATTCTCACATCGACGGCGGCGATGCCGAGGTTGCCGCCTTCCTGGTTCACCTGCTCGCGGATCTTGACCATGAGATCGGCGCGGTTGTCGCGCACGATTTCGGTCATGTTCGCCTTCCCCAACACCTGGCGTACCGCTGAATTCAAGATGAAGCCCAGCTGACCGTTCGCCAGGTCGGGCGAGCGGACCGTCTGATAAAATTTGAGCGGATCGACGATCCGGTAGCGCAGGAAGGAATCGACGTCGAGCCGGTTATTGTCGGATGCGAGCACTTCCTGTTTCGGCGCTTCGACAACCAGGATGCGATTGTCAAGAAAAACGACATTCTCGATAAAAGGGTATTTGAAATGAAGTCCTGGCGTGGTGACGAGACCGCGCCCGGCGACCGGCTCGCCGAACCGCAAGACAATCGCCTGCTCGGTTTGCTCAACCGTGAACGCCGAGGCTAGCGCGATGATCAGGATAACGACGATGGCGGCGATCACGCCCAATGTGGCCGCGTTCTTCATTTGCGGCCTCCGTCGCTATCTCGCGGTGTCAGGGCCCCAAGCGGCAAATAGGGAACGACCCCCTGGCTTTGCCCGCTGCTCTGATCGAGAATGATCTTGTCCATGCCGCTCAGTACTCGTTCCATGGTCTCGAGATAGAGTCTTTCGCGCGTCACGTCGGGGGCTTTCTTATATTGCTCGTAGATTTTGTTGAAGCGGGAAACCTGACCGGTTGCCTCGGCGACGGTTTGAAGCCGGTAGCCTTCCGCCTCCTGAACAATCGCCGCGGCCTTGCCCCGGGCCTCGGGGACGACCCGGTTGGCATAGGCTTCGGCTTCATTGCGCAAACGGTTCTGATCCTGCTGCGCCGCCGTCACGTCCTTAAAGGCGGCGATGACCTGCTCAGGCGGGTCGACCGATTGCAATTGCACCTGCAACACCAGAATGCCGGCCTTATAGCCATTGAGGACTTTTTGCATGAGTTCCTGCACGTCCGTCTCGATGACTTGGCGTTCGGCGGTGAGAATTCGCTGGATCTGGCCGCGGCCGATGACTTCGCGCATGGCGCTCTCGGCCACCGCCTTCACCGTGTCGCGCTGGTTTGAAATATTGAACGCATAATTCTCGGGGTGCACCGGGTCGATCTGCCAGATCACGACAAATTTGACGTCGGCGATATTTTCGTCGCCGGTCAGCATCAAGCTTTCTTCCGGCAGGTCGAGCTGGACCTGCCCGTTCGATGTGCGCGAGTCCTGCCGGTAGGTGAAGCCGATATTGATGGTATTGCGATCGGTGACCTGAAGTTTTTCGACACTGCCGATGGGAATAGGAAAGTTATAGTTCAAACCAGGCCCGGTCTTGCCGGTATAACGGCCAAAAATCTTGTTGAGCCCGACTTCATTCGGGCCGACCGTGTAAAATCCGGACAAAAGCCAAACGATCGTGCCGACCAGAGCCAAGGCAAGCAGGCCCCGTCCACCCATGCCGCCTGACCCAGGCATAAATTGTTTGATCTTTTCCTGCCCTCGCTTCAGAAATTCCTCGAATTCGGGGGGCGTCCCGCCTGGCTTTGGCCCCCAAGGTCCGGGGCCGCTTGGTTTCCAAGAGCCGCCATTTCCGCCTTCACTGCTCCACGGCATGAGATTCTCTTTATGAAAGTGTCGCGCAACAATGAAAGTGATGCGCAAGGAAGCGAGCTTCGACCGCCAAAGCCTCGACCCGGACCGGGTCTGCCCCTCCCCATATAGGGGAGGTGCGGGTGGACTACAACGATAAGCAGTGGCGGCGGTCAAAATCGACGAAGGCGAAAGTCGCCTCGTCCTTCGCCGATGGCCGGGGCCGCACCCTGCTTACCTCTAGCCAATTCGACCAGTCGATCTCCGGAAAACTCACTGCGCCTCTCGGAGCGACATCGACGAAGGTCAAATGCATGCGCTCGGCATGGCCAATCAAACTTTCGTAAAGATTGCCGCCGCCGGCCAAAATGATCTCCCCCGCGCCCATCGCTTGCGCCCGCGCCTGCGCCAGCGCCAGCGCCGCTTCGAGCTCATACGCGACATGGATGCAATTGGTTTGCCCGCCTCCGCGAGACGCGTCGAAGGCGCGGTCACGGGTAACAACGATCGTCTCGCGGCCCGGCAAGATGCGCCCGATCGATTCGAAGGTTTTGCGACCCATGAGCAGGGGCTTGCCCATGGTGATCCTGCGGAAATGTTTGAGATCACTCGGCAAATTCCAAGGCAACCCGCGCCCGTCGCCAATCACGCCATTTTCGGCGATGGCGGCGACGATGGCGAGAGGTACCTTCGTGGGCGAGCACCAAATTTCCGGCCACACTTTTGCGGCACTGTCTGGCCCTTGCGGCCCTTTCTCCATGGCTTCACCAATTCCCGGCGGATTGCTCACTGTCATCTAAGAGATTTCTCACTGACATCTAGGGGAGGATTCGTTGCGATCGAGCACCGGCGATAAATTTTGCCTGAAATTATGCCTCCTCAGAAGCCCCTTCTTGTCTACATGCAAGACGTTTTGAACACGGCGTATCCGCCAGGGGATCATATTTTTCGCCCTCGAAGGAAAATAAAAAGACCCGCTCCAACGATCAATGCCGCCCCAAACAAGGTTCTCAGGCTGGGAATTTCCCCGAAAATCAACAGGCTGAACAGAATGGCCCAGAGCAGCGCTGTATAACCGAACGGTGCAACAATATTGGCGGGCGCCGCTGCAAAGGCGCGGATGAGACAGAAGTGGCTGGCGACGCCGAGGAGGCCGAGGAAAAACATCAAACTGCCACCGGCGAAGTTTGGCACGACGGCGGCAAAGGGCAGAAATCCACCGCAAAACAAAACCCCGGCAAGCGCCGTGTAAAACAGGGTTGTGAGCGATGAATCGGCGCCGTGCAATATTCGGGTCGTGATCTGATAGAGCGCGTTGGCAAGCGCGGCCAGGACAGGAAACAGCATGGAAAACGAAAAATCCATGCCCGGCCGGCCAACGATCACCCAGACGCCGATAAGGCCGGCGACAACGCTTGTCCATACGCCGGGGCTCACTTTTTCGTTGAGCATAAAGACCGAAAGCGCGGCGACAAGAACCGGCGCCACCCACACAATGGCGGAAAAATCGACGAGCGGCATGACCTTTAGCGCCAACATGGCGAATAATGTCGCGCCAAGGAGAAAGCCTGACCGTAGAATTTGCAATATCGGCCGGCGCGAGATCATGAGGCGCGGATCGCGCCAGGCGAGGACTAGGGTCACCAAAACCATGTGAACCAAATAGCGCGCGAAGGCGATTTCCGTTGCCGGATAGGATCGGAGCAGGATGCGGGATGNNGGATGCGGGATGTTGAATCCTGGCAGACGAAAAGGCATGTTGCAACCAGCATCCAAAGGATGCCGGTCCTGACCGCGGCGCCGCCCGCCGCTGACGCCGTGCCGGAAAAGGCGTGTTGGGCGAGGACTATTGGATCATTTGGTGAGTCGACCGCAGCCGATACTGTGCGGGTCATACAATGCTCAAAAGAACAATTTCAAAATCGACGAGCCGATGCCTTAGCCGAACGCGAGGGCTTTTTCTAGCCCGGTCGTGTCGCATGAGAGGCATTAATATTTTGTTTTGCGCCACGGACTGCGGTTTGCAGTAAGGCTGATCATTCATCCATCAGTTTTGTCCGATTTCAGGGTCCAATCGGACAAAA
>PLUZ01000472.1 GCA_003162995.1 Methylocapsa sp.
CCAGCTTGATGCCAGCTTAGGGAGACGCGACCTGTAGTATCTGAAATGCGCACGCTCGAGCCAGCGAAGCGAACGGAGCCTTATGTTGCAGGGGTGAACAAAAGTTTTCCAAAGGAAACATTCGACTCCATTCTCATGCCTGGCGACATTAGCCTGTCCGGCCAGTTCCAACCGCGGATCGCCCTTAATGAGGGAGAGATTGCTGAAGCCCACTGAGAGAAACCGCACCGAAGCGATTTTAGCCAGCTCCTGTGCTATGAAATGGATGTTTGCCTTGCGTGGACTGCGAAAATCATGCCCCCGAAATGATCAGAATGCGATCCATCGGCCCCTTGCCCTTCACTACATCATCGATTCACATTATGATATCATTCGCTATTTAGCATACATGTTTAATATTGATAAATATTGACATTAATCATCTATTAAGCAATGCGTCAAGGATCCTTGTGACAACCGCACCAAAAATTGAACTGATGTGTCATGTCATGCGGGTGTTATGTATCAAACGAATAAGAACCAGAAACTACGCCAACTCCGCCGAAAAAATGCCGCGCTGGAAGTTAGCGAGACAAAAGCGGCAAGATAGTGAATTCGGCGAGCCTTGTAATCAAAATTTCTACAAACGAAATTCATTAATACATAAAGACGAGGAAATATGTAGAATGCTTAGAAGTTTGCACTTGTTCTGGCAACGACCCAGTGCTACCTAATCTTGGCATCACGAAACGAGACGTGGGGCGGATTTAAATGCGATCTGGCCTGAGAATTGCTGTAGGCATTGCGACTGCAGGACGCCCTCTGATTCTAGCTGAAACGTTGGTTGAACTGGCTAGTCAGACCCGCTTGCCCGAGGCGTTTTTTGTTTGTCCGGCGGCGGCCACGGACTTTGACGCTTCCCAAGCGTCGCAATTGCCTTTCCCGGTCCATGTCGTCAAAGGTTCGCGCGGTTTGCCCGCGCAGCGCAATGCGATTATCGACGCGGCGCTGGATTTCGATATTCTGATGTTCTTCGACGACGACTTCGTCCCGGCGCCATCTTATCTTGCCGAAGTCGAAAATTGTTTTGCGGCGCATGCCTCGGTTGTGGTGGCGACTGGCCTCCTCCTCGCCGATGGCATCATTGGGCCGGGCATTGATTTTGCCGCGGCAAGGGCCACCCTCGCCTCCTTCGAGTTGCCAAAAACCGAGTCGCCATTGGTCAACCGCTACAATGCCTATGGCTGCAACATGGCGGTTCGCGTCGCGCCCGTCCGAGCGAATGGCCTCCGCTTCGACGAAAATCTGCCTCTTTATGGCTGGGCGGAAGATGTGGATTTCTGTCGCCAGCTAGCGATTTATGGCAGAATTGTCGAAAACGCGCGGATGACAGGCGTTCATCTTGGCGTCAAAGGGGGCCGCACATCAGGGATTCGGTTTGGCTACTCGCAAATCGCCAACCCCTATTACCTCTGGCGCAAGGGCACTACGCGACCGGGCGGCGCCCTGCGCCAAGTCGTTCGCAACGTCGGGTCGAATGTCTTGAAATCGATTTGGCCGGAGCCGTGGATCGACCGGCGCGGCCGTGCGTTCGGCAATGCTTTGGGCTTTGCCGATCTCCTTCGCGGACGCCTTCATCCAAAACGCATCCTCGAGCTTAAATGACGGACTGGGGCGGCAGCCTGTCAACAGCGCCTCACCTGCGGCGCCACTGGACATTTCAAAACTCGACGCAAAACTAGTTACATTTTGGCTAGTTACATAAGGGCCGGGGATTGCAGGACGCCCTGAAAACATTTGGAACGTGGACACAACGGCATTGTAGAAAACGCGAGCGGGACGGCGTACTTTGTCCTGGCAATCGGACGGACGGTGATTGGGTAGGTCCACTTGCCAGCCTTCCCCGAATGCGGCAGGACATCTCGCGCAAAACCCATTTGGGAGAGGCTATGAACGCCATTTCTGTCTACATGGGACCCGAGGTTGGCGGCGCCGCTATATTCCGGGCAACAAATTTCAGCCGTAATCGACCGGTTCACCGGCCACCCTGCTTGGCGGCCGTGCGCGCTGTATTACTCGACATAATATTATCATATTCAACGTTTAACTCTTAATACTAGACTCAATATTTTATTGCTCATTGGAATCAAACATACGTAACCTACTATGGGATCGGTCAAAATGTTCATAGAGAGAGGGCGTTCAAGCTTTGCTGCGAGGATGACTTCTTATGGCTTCGGGTCACACGCGATTATCCTCGATATCCGCTCCGCGCTCTAAACACGAGCACGTAATTGAAACAAGTGCACGTGATTTGAACATGAGTGGAAGCGGTGCTTTGATCAACAAAGAAGTATTAATTTCACTTATTGTTTGTACTCTAGGACGGACAACGCCGCTCGAAAGGCTTTTTGAAAGTCTGTTGACCCAAGAGCACAAGAATTTCGAGGTGATCGTGGTGGATCAGAACCGCGACAATCGTCTCGACCCGCTTTTCGAGGACAAGCGATGGCCGTTCCCGTTGCGGCGCCTGCGAACGCCTGGCGAACTTGGTGCTAGCCGTGGCCGCAATAACGGCTGGCCAATTGCTGAAGGCTCGGTCATCGTTTTTCCCGACGACGACTGCTGGTATCCGCCCTGGTTCCTCGCACGGGGATTGTCCCTTATAGCCGCGACCGGCGCGGACTTTCTCTCCGGCCGTGCGGCCGACGAAGATGGGCGCAGTATCAACGGAAGATACGAATTAACCGCTCAACCAATCAACCGATCCAATGTTTGGACGGCGGGAATAGAATGGATTATCTTTTTCAAAAAAGCGGCGATCCTGGCGGTCAGCGGCTTCGATCCCGAGATCGGCGTCGGGGCTTCAACACCATGGCAATCTTGCGAAGGGCAGGACATTATGCTCCGCGCGTTGGCGAATCGTCTGAAAGGCTATTACGATCCATCGATTTATGGATATCATGCAACATTCGATATTGAAGCGGAAGCCGGCATTCAGGGAAAAGGCCGGAGGTATGGGCGAGGGGTCGGTTACGTCTTGCGTGTCCACCGGTACGGACATTGGTCAGCCCTAAAATGGATAGGACGTCCGGTAATCGGTTCGATCGTGTTTTTTGTTCGCGGCAAATTCAAGCATGTCGAATATTATCGAAACGTCGCCATTGGGCGTTTCGAGGGATGGAGCGGCCGGCTCATCGGATCGCTTGGAGGACCGTCGGATAAAGGACCTTTCTTCTGGCGCTCGCAAGGAAGCTCTTCTAGCACCCAGAACGAGGCAGGCAGTAAAGATCAGGTGTTACAGATAGCGACTCCAAAGCCGGAGGCGTTCGCCAGTCCGGGACCGAGCGCGCCCGCCCGTACCTCTCACGGGAAGAGTTTCGGTCACACTGAAGAGTCAGCCTCGACTGCAAGTTTGCCGCGTGTGCAACAGCGCTTGACGATCAACGGCCGCTTTCTCACGCAGAACCTCACCGGCGTGCAAAGATATTGCCGCGAGATTGTTTCGTCGTTGGATAATCTCCTCCAAGACGAGCAGTGGCGTGCTGCCCTAACGGCCAAGATCATCGTCCCTTCCGCGGGCGCTCACTGCCTTGATCTCCATGCGATCGGTGTTCAACCAACTCTCGGCCGCGTGGGTGGTCCGGCATGGACACAGTGCGTCTTGCCAATTTTGTCGCGGGGTGTTTTGCTGAGCCTCGGTAATATTGGACCCGTAGTATCCTCCAACCATATCATATGTATCCACGACCTGAATACTTACCTGGCGCCGGAAAGCTACAGTACCGCCTTTCGCATTTATTACCGGACCATCCTGCCTATCTTGGCGAAAAGAGCGGCTCGTGTCGTTACGGTCTCGAATTTTTCGGCTCGAATGTTGGATGAATTCAAGCTTTGCCCGCGCGACAAGATAACGGTTATTCCCAATGGTCACGAGCATGTGCAGCGCTGGCGTCCGGACCGTTCAGTCTATGCGTCGAGCCTCTCCGGCAACCGTCCTTTTGTTTTTGTGCTCGGTAGCCGCGCGTGGCACAAGAACGTCCAGATCCTGTTTGACATCGCAAGGGAACTCGATTCCTCAGGCCTCGATCTTTTGGTGGCGGGAGCACCCAATCGGCATTTTTCTCCCGTTGAACAGTCCGCAGCGCCAAATGTTCGCATGCTCGGTTTTGTCACCGACGATGATCTTGCGGCTCTTTATCGAAACGCATTATGTTTTGCCTTTCCCTCGCTGACAGAGGGTTTCGGATTACCAGCTCTCGAAGCCATGGCCCTCGGGTGTCCGGTGATCGCGTCGAACTGCGCGAGCATGCCGGAAGTTTGCGGTAGCGCCGCGCTTTATGCGGATCCTAAATCGCCGCGTGACTGGCTCGATCAAATCAAACGTCTGCATGCGGATCAAGACCTAGCCGCCTCCTTGCGCGCCGAAGGTTGCCGCCAAGCCACTCGTTTTTCATGGACGAAAAGCGCGCAGCTCTACCTTAATTTGATCATGTCGCTAGTTCCCAGGGCCGCCAATTGAGTACGCGCGGCAAAAAAATAACCACGACACGCTGAAAGCTCTAGTAACCCGAAGATCTATAATATATATTCTCAATCAAATATCATGGAACCATAGGGGCCGATCCAGTGCATAGCCTCTTGAGTCCTAGCCAGCAATCGTTCGACTTCTTACATTTGACGCCAAAACTGGTTTCAGAGCCGGATCATATGTTAGCGAAGCATGCCAACTATAAGGCGAGCGTGATTTTTTGCGCATTACGGCCGTATCCTATGGCGATCCATCAAGCTACCGTTGGGAGCAACCAATCGAGCGAATGGAATGCTGGCCAAGAGGGCATCCGCAGGATGCCTTGGGTACGGCCGGTTTATTGTGCACCTTCTCGCCGAGACTGACGGTGGGCGGCAACACGGAAGTTTGCGGCAACACGGAAGTTTGAAGAGTGACATGAATCGGATGCTTAAAGTTGATAAGAGTCTCCTCTCGGATGAAGTGAATCCAAGGGCCATGGGTCCTTTGGAGTCGGGACCGCGCAATTTTTATATGCGCGTCATTCGGCATCAATTACCGATTATGATTGTGTTCATGGTTTTGAGCATGGCGCTCACCTTCCTTTATCTGTTCACCACAGTGCCAACCTTTGTTGCCACTGCCTCAATGGTGATCGACGCTCGCAAATTGCAAACGCTTAATCCGCAGACTGCGGCCAGCGGCGCAGTCAATGTCGACACCTCTATGGTGCAAACTGAAATGGAGCTTCTGAAATCGGATAATGTGAGCCGTGCCGTCATCCATAAGCTGCATCTGACCGAGGATCCGGAATTCGTCGGACAACCCCCTGGATTTATTGGTGCTCTTATCAACCGCGTGCACGGTTTATTTGCATCCCCATCGGTGGAGGATGAGGATCAGAAACGGTCGCAGCTGGCCAAAAGCGTGCTTTTATCCTTCTCCGGCAAGCGGTTGGTGAACCGGGTCGGCCAGAGCTATGTGATGGAGATCAATGTTCAATCGGTCAACCCCGAGAAAGCCGCCAAGATCGCGAATGCGATCGCGGAAGCCTATATCGATGACGAGCTTAATTCCAAATACGAAGAGACGCGGCGGGCGAGCATCTGGTTGCAGGATCGCTTGAAAGAACTGCGCTCTCAAGCCGCCGCCCAACAACAGGCTGTGGTTGATTTCCGCCAGAAACACAACATCGTCGATACCGGTACGAACGGCCAATTGATGAATGACCAGCAGCTCTCGCAGGTCAACAGCCAGCTCATCCTCGCGCAGGCCGCGACGGCGGAAGCCAAAGCCCGCTACGATCGTATTCAAGAAGTTATGAAACAAGACGTTCCCGACGCTTCGATCACGGATGCGCTGAATAACCAAATCATCGTCAAATTGCGGGGTGAATACCTCAGCCTAGCGGGCCGCATGGCCATCTACTCTCAAAAATATGGGTCCGACCATCTGGCGGTTATCGCTCTGCGCACGCAAATGCGTGAGCTCCAGCATTCGATCAAGGATGAAATGTCCAAGATCGAGCAAAGCTACAAGAGCGATTACGAAATCGCTCTTGCGCGGGAACAGAGCCTCCGTAACAGCCTCGGCAGTGCCGTTTCCCAAACGCAGGTCACGAATCAAGCACAAGTCCAGTTGCGAGAATTGGAAAGCGCCGCCCAAACCTCGAAGGCGCTCCACGATAATTTCCTCCAGCGCTACATGGAGGGAGTTCAACAGCAATCCTTCCCAATCACCGAGGCGCGTCTTGTTGGGACCGCCGATGCGCCCTTATCGAAAAGTTATCCGAAAACATCACTTGTGCTGCTGATCGCTGTGGTTGGCGGCGCGATGCTCAGCTTCGGGATTGGAGCGCTGCGTGAGATGTTCGACCGGGTTTTCCGTTCAAGCGAACAAGTCGAAGAGGAATTGCAAGTCCACTGCCTCGCATTGCTGCCGCTTATAAAGACGGCGGCGGGTTCTAGCCCTGGCGTCGCAAACTTGAAGGTCACAGAAACCGCGCTGGCGCACCCAGCCCCGTCGTTACTCATGCGTCCACAAGCGATGTTCGACCTCGTCCTGGACCAACCGTTCTCGAATTTTAGCGAAGCCTTACGCACCGTCAAAGTCACGAGCGATCTAAGCGGGATTTTGAAGGCCAAGAAAGCCATGGGGATTCTTTCCACCCTGCCCAACGAAGGCAAGTCAACAATCTCCGCCAATTATGCGCAACTCATTGCGCATGGTGGAAGCCGTGCGCTCTTGATTGACGCCGACCTCCGCAATCCAACCCTGTCGCGCCAGCTCGGTTATGATGGGCCTGGGTTGATCGACGTCTTAGCTGGCTGGAAATCGCTCGAGGACATCCTTCTGCTCGATCCGCGAAGCGGTCTGCGGTTCCTTCCGGCGGGGCCAAAATCGAACATGCCCCATACCAACGAATTGCTCGCTTCCGACGCAATGAAGAAACTGATCTCAGGTTTGCTGGAGGCCTATGATTATCTGATCGTCGACTTGCCGCCACTTATCCCCGTGATCGACGCGCGCGCGTCGACAAACTTTATCGATGCTTATGTTTGTGTCGTCGAATGGGGTTCCACCAAGGTTGACCTGGTCAGACACGGTCTATCGAACGCGCCAGAGATTTACGAACGCCTTCTTGGCGTCGTCCTAAACAAAGTCGATATGACCACGATTGGTCGTTATGAACGCCATCGCAGCAATTATTATTATGAAAAATATCGCTCTCGTTATGGCAATTTAGACCAATCCGCCTCCGTGACCACGAGGAACACAAAGGAGCGTCGCGCGAATCTCTGATCCCAGAGAGTCGCCGCACATGAATGTGCCGCGCCCGCCGCGTGAGGAAGGGAGATACTTTCCCGCCGAAAGCCCTTGAATCGGTCAGCGATCGGTCAAAAGTGAAGAGAGTCGATATCGGCCCATCTCGAACGAGCTGCTCATCTTTCATAAGAATCCGCTCTAGACCATGATCGGTTTAAGCTCGATCGTTCATGGTCTTTTTCGATTTGTTTTCTCGCATGTGCCCATCCAGAAACTCTGCAACAGTTCTGAAGATCATGCTCTAGATCATGATGATTTTGGATTGAACCAATCCAAAATCATGAATGTCATCGATTCTTAGAGTTTAGAGCAGGATACAGACGGAAAACTGGTTTCCACTTTTCCTCGGCCCGCTCTACAGCGCGTCTCGATCAGATGGAATCCTTTGCTCGATAAGGACACAGCTCAAAATCAAAGAACGGGAGCATGCAGGAATCGAGAAAGTCGAGCAATTCTTTCGGGACATGCTCTCATTGCTTAGCGGCGCCGCACCGGTTACATATTCGGAGAGTCCAGCCGTCCACCTGATACCACGATCAGACAAGGGAAACAGAGAGTAAGCGCGATGAGCTGCGCCAAGATCATGCTGATCCGTCATGCGGAAAGGCCTAGTGCGGACAAGTCGATCCGCGGCGTGACCCAAGAAGGCATAAAGAACAAGGAAGAGCTCACGGTGCGTGGCTGGCAGCGGGCCGGCGCGCTTGTGCGTTTTTTTGCTCCGCGTGACAACCACTTTGTCGACGCTGCCCTTGAACGGCCGGACATGTTGTTTGCTTGCAAGGCCGGACCAACCGCACCAAGTCTTCGGCCGCAGCATAGTTTGATGCCGCTTGCCGAGCTGATCCAAGTCGATTTGAATTGCGACTATTTTGAAGGCGAGGAGGAGGCGCTCGTCCAAAAAGCGCTCATGGTGGAGGGCACGGTTCTGATTGCATGGAAGCACAGAAATATGCATGTCATCGCTAATGCCATTCTTGGAAACAAGACAACTGCACCGCAATATTGGCCGTTTAACCGCGTCGATCTCGTCTGGATCTTTGAGCGGAAAGGGGAAAACTGGACATTCACGCAAGTTCCTCAACTTCTTCTTGCCGGCGACCAGCCGGATGTGATCGATTAAGCGATGTCTTTACAGCAGGTGCGGCTCGCAGCTAAGACAATGATCCGCGGCCGGAGCAACACCGCATGCAGCTAAGCATGAGCGCAAAACACCGCTTCGAGCGAATTGCTTTCTTGTCCTCCGGCACACCAGAGGCAAATACGGCACAGGCTGGCCTCATCGAGCGCTACGGAACGGTAGATCCCGAAACGGCTGATGTCGTCGTAGCACTTGGCGGCGATGGGCTCATGCTGCAGACGCTGCACCGCTTCATGGGCAAAAACAAACCGATCTACGGCATGAAGCAGGGCTCGGTCGGCTTTCTCATGAATGAATTTCATGGCCCCGATCTCGAACAGCGTCTCGACCAAGCGGAAGCGTCCATCGTGCATCCTTTGCTGATGGAAGCAACCACCATGCAGGGCGAAAGCGTCAAAGCGCGTGCAATCAACGAAGTCTCGATCCTTCGCCAGTCTTATCAAGCGGCGAAGATGCAGATTTCGATAGACGGAAAGGAGCGGCTGGCGGAACTCATCGCCGATGGGCTGCTTGTCGCCACGCCAGTCGGCTCGACTGCCTATAATCTGTCGGCACACGGACCGATTTTGCCGCTTGACGCGACGTTGATGCCGCTGACGCCGATTGCCGCGTTCCGGCCGCGCCGCTGGCGCGGCGCTCTATTGCCCGATACGGCACATGTTACAATCAACATTCTCGAGGCGGATAAGCGCCCCGTTGCCGCCGTCGCCGATCATTTCGAGGTGAAAAACGTCGTCAAGATTGTGGTCGCTATGGACCATGTAACCAATCTCGTTCTTCTCCACGATCCTGGTCATTCCCTCAACGAACGGATTTTACGCGAGCAGTTTGGATATTGAGGCGATGGACGGCACTATTCGCATACTCGGGCGGCACATCCTTTCGCGCGGGAACGGATTGCTGGAGAGATTCGATGTCGCACGCAAGCGTTTCGATGGGCGCCTCCAAAGCATCATCCGCGAGATCTATGATACCGGCGATGGCGCCGCGATTTTGCTCTATGACCCAAGCCGCTCAAAGGTCGTCCTCGTGCGGCAGTTTCGCCTGACCGCATTTTTAAGAGACGGCCGGGAAAGTCTGATCGAAGTCTGCGCGGGCAGGCTCGACGGGGAGGATGCCGAAAACCGGATCATCAAAGAGGCCGAGGAAGAAACTGGTTTTACCGTGCGAAACCCGCGCCGCCTTTTCGAGGCCTATACGAGCCCCGGAGTTTTTGCCGAAAAGCTCACCTTCTTCGCCGCGCAATACACGGCGGGAGACCGGAACGGCAAGGGTGGCGGGCTTGCAGACGAAGGCGAGGATATTGAAGTCCTGGAGCCGACGCTCGACGAGGCGCTGGCCATGATCGACAAAGGCGAGATTGTCGACGCAAAGACAATTCTGCTTTTGCAATATGCCAAACGCGCCGGTCTCATGCGTGGCGATGATGCTTTAAGCCAAAATCAAGCCGCAGTCCGGTGAAGCCTCGGCAAGTCTCAGGCTGCTGCGAGTTCCGCCGCAAAAGCCGCCAGATCGATCGTGAAGCCTTTGGCTTTCGCCGGCGTCTTCGGTTTTTCCGGCGCTCCGGATTCGGCAAGCGCTGGGGAAATTATTGCCACAGGGAGCAAGCGGGGACCATCGAAGCCCTGCTTCGCCGGAGACTCTGATGCCACCGCGNNGGTCCAATTCCCCGCGATTGACAGATTCGCACGCCTCTAGGACGGATGTGACAAGAGGCAGCTGCAGCCGCGCGTTCATCGGTCCGCTGCAACGGGATTTCGCGACCGCCTCCAAGCCTGTGACAAAAGCTGGCAGCAAGCGCTCCGGCATTTGGGCCTTGCGATAAAGCGCCGCGAATCCAGCGCTCTTGCACTCGGCCACGAAGCCCGTCACGCGGGCCATCGGCACCCCAGTTAACTCACAAAGGGCTGCCTCTAAGAGATGCCTGTTGCCGCAAAGCAATCCTCGCAGCAGAAGTCCGGCCGTCAATTGGCCGGAGATGCGCAGATGTGCAACGAAGCTCAAGGCGCCATTTGCTTCGCACGCGCTCTCGGCGGCAATCTGAACATTGGCTCTTTCACAGGCTTCGCGCGTCAGGCTCACGGCTTTTTCGTTCACGATCCGGCCGCAGCCAGTCATGAGGGCAGAAAGCGCCTTTGCCGCCGCGCCGGCAAGGTCCGAACGAAGCGCCGCCGACAAATTTGGCCGCGCCAAAAGCGCCGCGCGCAGACCGGCATCGTGGCCATGGCGCTCGATCATCCGGCGGATGGAAAACTCCAACAGTTCCGCGCCCGGATTGACGGCAAGCGAAATCGAGGCTTCACAAGCACCGACTTCGGCGAGCGCGGCGGCCACCGGAGCCGGCACCGAAGGCCGGAGAGCGATGGCCGATTGCGCGAAGGCATCGGCGGTGGCGGCGCAGTCGATGAGTTCCGCATCGGACAACAACGGCGAACGCGCGAGCACGATCGCGGCAATATCCGGATGGTCGCCGGCAAGCGTGAGCACCATATAATGCGGCACATTGACGGCACTCGCGAAATTCTCGGCCAGAGCGCGGCGAACGAGGGGCGAGGAATCGTCAAGCAGCGCGGTCAGCACAAGCCTTGCTTCCTCGCGCTCCGCTTCCGCGAGATCACCATAAAGAAAAGCATGCGCAAGCAAGCCAGCGCCCTCCGCCCGTTCCACCGGAGAAGCACTCTTTGCCCAATCCAGGAATTTTTGAGCCACCATGGTTTCCGAATCCAAAATCACATTGCAAAATCAGTTTCCGTGAACATGGTAAATAGAGGCTTACGGCCCCCTGCCCCGGCACCGCCGTCAGACCCAGCAAATATGGGGTGCACCCAATGAGCGATCCCTTGCCTATCGAGCGTCACAAACGCGGCGGCATTTATTACGAGGATTTTGTCACCGGCGTATTGATCGAGCACCGGCTGACAAGGACCGTCACGCAAATGGACAATATGTTGTTTTCGAACATGACGCTCAATCCGCAGCCGCTCCATATCGACGCCCATTTCTGCGCGACGGAAACCGAATGGGGACGGCCACTCATCAATTCCCTCTTCACTCTCGGTCTGATGATCGGGATTTCCGTCAACGATCTTACACTTGGCACCACCATCGCCAATCTGGGGATGACCGAGGTGAAATTTCCAGCTCCATTGTTCGAGGGCGACACCGTGCATGTCACAACCGAGATTTTGAGCAAACGCCTGTCGAAATCGCGTTCCGATGCCGGCATTGTCGAATTCTTCCACCGCGCCTACAGCCAAGAGGACAAGCTTGTCGCGGAATGCCGCCGCCAGGCGCTTATGAAAACGCGGANNTGAAAAAAAGCTCGCGAAAGGTATGGCGACCGGCGCCGATTGCCTCATCCTCGACCTCGAAGATTCGATCGCGCCCGAAGCCAAACAAAGGGCACGCGAACTTGCCCATGGCTTCCTTGCTTCAGCCTTGCGCGAACCATCCCGCCCGCGTCTTTACGTACGCGTCAATGGGCTGAAGTCAGGGCTGACCGAAGCCGATCTCGCCACTGTGATGCTGGCGCCGCCGGATGGCATTCTTCTGCCCAAAAGCGTCAATGGCGCATCGCTCCAGCATCTTGGAGCGCTGCTTGCGGTCAAGGAGGCGGAGCATGAGCTTGCCGATGGCGCGACAAAAATCATGGCGATCGTCACCGAGACACCGGCCGCCATCTTCAACCTGGGCTCTTATGCGGGCGCGAGCCATCGGCTCGAA
>PLUZ01000103.1 GCA_003162995.1 Methylocapsa sp.
GCGGATGCCGCCGAGCCACTCTACGAAAGTCTGGATGATGCACAAAAGTGCCGATTCGAACCGCTTCTGCGCAAACATGTGGGCCTGCCCGATCGACGTTTTATGCTGCGTGAGAGAGCTACTCAAAGGCCTCAATAGGCTTCGCCTGCACGGCTGCGGCGCTGCGCAAAAGACTTTTGGAGGCTAATTGAACGCGAAAATGCGTTCGGCAACCGCATAACGCATTTCCGCAGCTGCAACCCGAATCTGCTTCGTGACCCAGCGAACTTCCGCAAAGGTCGAAGCGGTTATTCGCTCAAGCCGCCTGAATGACGCAAGTGCGCGCCAAAGAAAAGTCTGAAGGAAAATACAAGGGGCGCGCGACCACCGCTCGCGCAAAGACGGAGTTGTTTCTTGAAATGGTTTGAGTGCAGGCAAAAACTCTCGAAGCCGTTGCTGAAGAGCGAAAAATCACCGCACGAAGCGTGTTCCGTATCTTGAGGGATCATCGAGTTTCTGAGAAAGCCCCTGTTGAGCGGGCAGCTTAGATTTTTTCGAACCTGGTTCAGGCATTGTCTGCACACTATCGCCCGAGCCGATGTAGCTCTGCCTGCGCCAGCCCATATTCGTAGAATGTCTTTGAAAAGGTGTCTGCAGCCGTCTTCAGCGCCGCTACGGCTGCTGGGCGATCGCCTTGCAACAAGCGCCATTCGCCGACATAGAACTGCGCCTCCATCTTTCGACTATCGCCGGGTTGAGCCTGTAGTTTTGCACCTCGACCAGCGCTTCCGCCGAAAGAGGCCCCCTTTTCCGCTTACATCGGCCGCGGCTACGCCTATGGGGAAAAGGGCGAGTACGACCGCGCTATCGCCGATTTCGAAAAGGCGATAGAGCTCGTTGATCTGTTTGTCGTGGGTTAAACATCGGTCGCCAAGTACATGGCAAGGCACAGGAGGCCCCCAGCCAAACGAAATCAGCAGCTTCCAGTTTTGTGCTGAAAATTCACTGCGGGACTAGATTTCTACGCGGCTGTAGGTTGCGCATTCAGGCATTACTTTATACGGTCGCAGCAGTAATTCCCTTCGGGATAAAGAGGGAATATGGTGGGAGTGCCGACGAGTGGCCATTGAAAGCGGAAAGGTCGCTATCAGCAGCGACCCGTGAACCACAAGACCCGCATCCTTCGTGCGGCCGATCTCGGGCGAGGTGCACCGATCATGCGCCCATATGGCTGACCGTTTCCGTTAGCTGCATTTGAGGGTTTTGTGTGCTCGGCTATATTTTACGTATTTTGTCTGAGGGCGACGCAAGTCTGCGAAGCCGTCTTATTGGCGTTTATGCGCTTCTGATATGCGCAAACGTTCTCGTCTGGATGTGGGCGCTTGCTGTTCTCCACGACACTCCGATCTTGCTTGGCACGGCGTTTTTGGCTTACACACTCGGCCTGCGACACGCCGTGGACGCCGACCACATCGCGGCTATCGACAACGTTACTCGTAAGCTGATGCAATCCGGCCAGCGCCCGGTCAGCGTCGGCCTCTTTTTCGCTTTGGGCCAATCCGCAGCTGTTGTCGGGTTATCGGTCGTCGTGACCTTTGCCGCTTCGGCCATGATTGGCGGCTTCGATTCGTCGAAAGCTATTGTCGGCATCGTTGGAACCAGCGTTTCCGCGCTGTTCCTTTTCGCCATAGCGATTGTCAATATTGTAGTGCTCGTCTCGGTTTACCGAACCTTTCAGGCCGTCAAGCGGGGCGGACGGTTTGTCGAGGACGACTTTAACATCCTGCTCAACAGCCGGGGATTCTTGGCGAGGATCTTTCGTCCGCTATTCCGGCTTGTGACCAAGAGCTGCCACATGCTGCCGATAGGGTTCTTGTTCGGGCTCGGCTTCAACACGGCGACCGAAGTCGCTCTGTTCGGAATCTCCGCTGCGCAAGCAGCAAACGGGCTGTCTGCCGGGACAATTTTGGTTTTCCCCGCGCTGTATACCGTCAGCATGACGCTAGTGGACACGACCGACGGCGTGCTGATGCTGGGAGCCTATGGCTGGGCGTTCACGAAGCCCATCCGCAAGCTCTACTACAACATGACCATCACAGCCATCTCCGTTATCGTCGCCGTTTCGATTGGCGGCCTGGAAACGCTCAATCTCGTCGGCGATGAACTCGGGTTTACCGGCGGAGGCGGCTTTTGGGGCGCGATCGGTGCTATCAACGATAACTTTGGCATCCTTGGCTACATCATAATCGGCATTTTCGTCCTGAGTTGGATCGGTTCGGTCGCTTTCTATCGGTTCAAACGCTACGACGAGCTTGAGTTCAAAGTCAGGGAGTCCTGATCAAATCCAAGCGGCGATGCATGTCTTAATATTTCGTCTTAATATTTCGCGACGACCGGTGCCGGAGCATAAATGCCGAACTTGTAGCTGAAGCCCACCTCCACTTGGCTTTGGTTCCATGTAAGGTTCACACTAAGCAATGCGCTTGTCAGGACGGGCGCGCCGATAAGGCATTCGGGCATCAAATGACACGCATCCTGCAGGAATGCGTTTGGATTATTGCCGGGGGCCTGCGGGCGCTCGAGTCGTGACGCGCCCGCAGGGCGTCAAATTGTTAGGTGCTGAAATGAAAAGACGTATTAGACGACATTGCTTTTCAGCGTCGTGCGCAAATACACTAATCGAGGCCGAGGATTCCGAAGGCGTCAGGCGGAACGTTTTGGCGAGGATCGCCGCGGGCGGCCCTGGCTTGGGCCCCTAGGCCTTGAGCGTCAAAAGAGCACGCACGTCCTGCCCCGGCTGATGTGCTGGCCCGTCGAACGGCCAAACTCGCACGATGACCGGCAATTTGTCCATGCGAGGAACGATGACCGGGTCCAAAGCCAAGGAATTAAGACGGGATAGGTCTTTCAATTGATCGATGATGTCTTTGAGGTCCGCGCGTCGGGCCCGCGACCGAACAGCCGCTTGTCCTTGATCTTGATTGTGAAAACGCGTCCAATGATTGGACGCGTTTTCACAGGCCATGGGCCTACGCGACAAGCCGATTGCACCCGCTTCGCCTTAGCAGAACGCTTTCGCCGAACGGTTGATCGGGTCTATTCGCCGCGAATGCGTTGACCACATTATCGTGTCGGGTAAGACGCACCTGCGTCGGATCCTGCGATCCTATTCACATTATTACAACGAAATCAGGACTCATAGGTCTTGAACAGGGATGCACCGCATTCTCGCCCCGTTCAGCGGGTTGGAGACGTGAAATCACACGCAATCCTCGGCGGACTTCATCACCAATACGNNGCAGTCGCGGTCGCTTGAAAATGATCGAGATGCAGAATTCTCGCGTTCTCTTTTCGACAATGTGACAGCGCCGTTTCCGTAATTTTGCCTACGCATTTGCAGGAGCCTTCTTGGTCAACATGACTGGCTTTTCAACCGGCCACCATCAGCAGATCGAGAAAACGTGACTTTCGAGCCTCTCCTCGCTAAAGACGTTCATAGGGCCTAGCCCTCGAAAGCAGCGATTGGGCCAAGGCGCGACTTGCCGGAGAAATGACAAGTTGGAAGGTAAAGTCTCATGCAGCGGGTAACCGTCACGCTCGACGATGAGCTCATCGCGGAACTTGAGCGCTATATGAAG
>PLUZ01000100.1 GCA_003162995.1 Methylocapsa sp.
CTCCGGCAATAACAACGACTGCAGTCGGTCTTCCCCCTCGACGAAACGCCCCATGACCAGCCCTCCGATGTCGAGCCGATTCTAGCAAATTCGAAGGCCTTTTTACACAGTCTGCACCCTTCGCGGAAGTTCGGCTCAGAGTTCTCAATGACGGGAGTTGACCCCGAAGGCGACGTTCGCAACGTATTTCTCCACACATTAGCCGCTGGCGTCACTGGACCTGAGCGCCAGCGCAGAACTTCTAATTTGTCAACGCCCAGGGCATTGAATTGGATCGGTCCAATCCCAGATTTTCCCTCGGCCGTCGCCTTTGCGCGATCAGAGTCACCTGCTCCGTAGGAGCCGAACCGTCAGACCCAAAGCCGGTTGCCAAACTCACGGTGCGCCGTGGGGGCGAGGTCGTAGGCTGTGGCGGTGGTCGATGCCTCGTCTGTCCATTTACGAACCGCGTCGAGGTTGAGAATGGGTCAAATCCCGCCGGAGCCCGCGCCATCCGCTTCGGATCCACCGGGCGACGATACAGGCGCCATGTGGAGCGGCGCCCGCGCGGTGATCGTGATCTGGGTGTTTGCCGCCACCTGGGTGGCCGTGGCCCTGCTGTGGACTCCGACGATGCCCGCCGGCGACGAGAACCGCCCAGTTGAATTTCCCACCGTACCGGTAATTGTCCAGGCCGAGCCTCGATCCGACAGCGAGCCCGTACCACCTCAGCTCGCGGCGGAGCCCTCCCCCGTGCCGGACAGCCGTCAGGCGTTGAACGTGCCGCGTGCGGCGCCGGACGCCAATCAACTCCCCTCACATTTGCCGCTGCTGGCCGAAGCCCCTCGGGCCACGCCGCGTGAGCCGGAGGCCCCGTCCGGAAGTGCGCCCCAATTGCTCCCTGAGAACGCGCCGACCCCGCCTAGCACACCTGAGCCCCCAAAGACTGATCGATGGGAGGAATTCCAACTTCCCCCCAAGCCCAAGGGCTCTAACGTCGTCGACGAGTTCGGTAAGCCCGCCCCCAACTTTGTTCAGGCCGAGGCAGGGATTGCCTGCCCACCGCGGGACACACTCGAGAATGCGCAAGCATGGGTTCACGAACGGCTCAAATGCGAGCGGCACCCGACCCCGAATGGTCCTTGGATCGAATGGGCGGAATATTGCCCAAGCGGCCCGCTCGGGTATTTTGTGCTCAAGGTCAAGACCGGCCAGCAGAAAGTCTACCTATTCGAAAACATGCAGCCCGCCGTCTGGGAGGGGTTCAAAGCGGCCCCCTCAGCGGGCAAGTTTTATCATAGTGAGATCAAGGGGAAACACCATTGGTTCCGGCTTGGAAGTGAATTGAAGCCATCCGCGCCCGAACTCACATGCCACCGGTGAAGAATTCGAAAAATCGCGGGTTTGGAAATGAGCCCCAAAGAGATTTAGCGCGCGGGTGGGACGGTGGGTCTCTCGACACCTTCACCCCAAGATCAGTTAGAGGTAGTTGTTATTCCCTGACAAGCCCTTAGGAGATCGGTATGGCCACCCAAGATTCCTCTATGCGCCATAGATAAAAAAACCTCGCCGAGAGGCCGTGCATCCGAAAACGGCGGACGGGTGCTCTTGGCCGCGGTCACTCAGAAGGTTCGCCAACATCGCGAACCTTCTGAGTCTGATCGCTTTGGTCGATCGGAGTCCGAAGGTCCCAGGCCTCCTCGGGACACACGAGAGCAGTGCCCAGCCATAGCCTTGCATGTCATCGGCGGGTCCACAGTCGCCCTCAAGCTGCAAGACAAGCTCAGCCGCAGCCATGTCTGGGCGCCCGTAATTTCCATGACTTTCCGCCTCTGCCGCGTTAATTTCGGCCATGAACCAAACAGGGGTTGGCGCATGAAGAAAGCCGCGAGGTTAAATGCAATAGGGATAGCTCTTCTCGCATCCTTGACGGTGGCAGGGGGCCAGACAGCCGCGCCCGCACCCGATGCGCCTCCCTCGCCTGCACTGCCTACCAATCCGACGCCCGCTCTGGCTGCGCCGACCGCGACATCCATTCCGTCGCCGACCATGGACATCATCAATAGCGCCAAGGTGACCGATACCGGTGGCAGCGATGGCGTCAGCCCCGCGATCGTCCGCGCCGAAGTGATGCTCGACCGCGTGCACGCGTCGCCCGGCGTGATCGACGGGCGCGACGGTGAGAACTTCGTGCATGCGCTCGAGATTTACGAAAAGGCTAAGGGGCTTAAGGTTACGAAGGGACTCGATGATAAGGTCTGGTCGTCGCTCCTAGCGGAGAGCGGCGGCCCGGTACTGATGGAATATGTCCTCACCGACCAAGATGTCGAAGGACCGTTCTTCCCCAACCTGCCCAAGGATTATGGCGAACTTGCCAAGCTTAAGGCGATGGGCTACCGCAACCCATCCCAGAAGATCGGTGCGATGTTCCACATGGGCGAGGACCTGCTGGCGACGCTCAATCCTGGTGTCGATCTCTCGATGGCTGGCACCAAGATTCTCGTTGCCGAGGTCAAGCGGCAGCCGATCCACGGCACTCTGAAGACGATCGTCGTCGACAAGAAGAAGAGTCAGGTGCTCGGCTACGACCGCGAGGACCACGTCCTCGTCGCCTATCCCGCGACGATCGGCAGTCGCGAGCTTCCCTCGCCATCGGGCACCTACAAGGTCAAAGGCGTGGCCTATAATCCGATCTACTATTACGATCCGGACAAGAATTTCGTGCAGGGCGACAACAATGAGAAGCTCAGGCTTCCGCCCGGTCCCAACAATCCCGTCGGTTCGGTCTACATCGCCTTAACCAAGCCGACCTACGGCCTGCACGGCACACCCGACCCCTCAAAGATTGACAAGAACGCCTCGCATGGCTGCGTCCGCATGACGAACTGGGATGCCAACGAGCTTGCGCATCTCGTCAAGCGCGGGATAGTCGTGAGGTTCAAGAGCTGATCCTGAAATTCCCCGCCATGGCCAAGAGGCGCTTGGCCTCGTCCCGGCACATTGTCGAGTCGCCAGGAGGAGTTTCACCCAGAGCGAGCTCCTGCCGACTGAACCGCCCCGGGTTTGCC
>PLUZ01000176.1 GCA_003162995.1 Methylocapsa sp.
TAGACCGCCAAGGCCCAACGAAGGACGGTTGCCGCCCCTATCACCGCCAGGGTAAGCTCGATCATGCGCGGTTTCCTTCTATCCGAAAATTAAGAACCAACGCCACGCGTTCACGTAACTCCATTCTGTGATCATGAGATGCCTTTTCACGATCACCGAAGAGCGGTCCCCATTATGTGATCAAGAATCAGAATTTTTGAGCACATAATACGTGCTTTCACGCCAATGCCATGCATTCATGTAAGCCCGATGACATTCGGATTGCTCGCCAGCGGTCCGGCCGCCGCGCCACGAAAATTGAGCGCCGCGTTGGATGTCGCCGCGTTCGGGAGTTCGTACTGTGCGCCAGGCGCGAGCCCATTGCGTGGTGACGCACAATCCTGAAGGGTAGCTTTGGGCCGAATGTGAAGTTCAAACTTAGACACAGCCGCCGCCTTGATGCCTGGTCTTGGCGTGGAAATTGCTGTAGATCGTTGCGGTGCGTCCTGTCCGGCCGAGGATTGGCGTGTCGCCAAGCGGCGGAGCCGGGTCAAGGCGCAGAGGCCTCCTATCGCCGCGTGCCGCCGTGGACCACGCCGCATTTCCAGAGCCATATGGACTGATCAAGCGTGACAATTTCCGCAGCCATCCATCACGTCACCCACTACAAATATGACCGGCCGGTTGTGCTGGAGCCGCAGACCATCAGGCTGCGCCCGGCGCCTCATTGCAGGACCAAAATCACCGCCTATTCGCTGAAGGTGACGCCCGCAGAGCATTTCGTGAACTGGCAGCAGGACCCGCATGGCAATTGGCAGGCGCGGTTCGTGTTTCCTGAGAAAGTGACGGAATTCAAGGTCGAGGTCGATCTGACCGCAGAACTTGCGGTCATCAACCCTTTTGATTTCTTCATCGAGCCCTACGCCGAGCAATGTCCTTTCGACTACGAACCTGAATTGAAGGCGCAGCTTGCGCCCTATCTCGATGCGGAACCGGCCGGTCCGCGCCTTTCTGCCTATCTCGCGGGCTTGCCAAAAGGCCCGATTCACATCGTGACTTTTCTCGTCGATCTCAATACCGCTTTGCAGAAGGCGATCCGCTATGTGATCCGGATGGAGCCGGGGGTGCAGACCCCGGAGGAAACCTTCGAGCTGGGATCGGGATCTTGCCGCGATTCGGCCTGGGCACTCGTCCAGGTTCTCCGTCATCTCGGCCTCGCGGCGCGCTTCGTCTCGGGCTATCTCATCCAATTGCGCGCCGACATCGAGCCGGTCGACGGGCCAAAGGGCACGCAGGTCGATTTTACCGATCTGCATGCCTGGGCGGAGGTCTATGTNNCCAATTTCCGGGCTCGTTGAGCCGGCCAATGTCGATTTCCATTTCGATATGCGGGTCACCCGCGTCGGCGAGGCGCCCCGGATTACCCTGCCTTTTTCCGAGGCGGCCTGGGCGAAGCTCGACGCACTCGGCGAAAAAGTCGATGCCGATCTTGCCCGCAACGACGTTCGCCTGACAATGGGTGGCGAGCCGACTTTTGTTTCGATCGACGATTTCGAATCGGAGGAATGGAACACCGCCGCCGTAGGACCGACGAAACGCGTGCTTGCCGATAAATTGATCCGCCGCTTGCAGGCCCGTTTCGCGCCAGGTGGCATGCTGCATTATGGCCAGGGCAAATGGTATCCCGGCGAAAGCCTGCCGCGCTGGGGCTTTTCGCTCTACTGGCGGAAGGACGGCAAGCCGATTTGGAACAATCCTGATCTCATCGCGGAGCTCGTTCCGGGGGACCAAGGCGGACCAGAAACATCGGAGCGTGCCAAGCTGTCGCTCGGCGACGAACTGAGGGGAGAAGCACAGACACTCGCTACGAATATTGCTGAAAAGCTCGGCATCGACGCTGAATATATTTTACCAGCCTATGAAGACCCCGCCGCATGGCTCGTCAAGGAAGCCAATCTGCCGGAAAATACCGACCCGCTCGATCCGAAAATCGAGGATCCGGAAGAGCGCAGCCGCATGATCCGGACGTTTTCGCGGGGGCTGACGAAAGCCGCGGGCTTTGTGCTGCCGGTTCAGCGCTGGAACGCGCAAGCGGACCCGGCGAAGATCTCGGGAGGGCCGCGATGGAAAAGCGAAAAGTGGGGATTGCGGCGCGGCAACCTTTTTCTCTTCCCTGGCGATTCGCCGGTCGGCTATAGGCTGCCTTTGCCGTCGCTGCCTTTTGTCGCGCAAGCGGACTATCCGTTTATCGTCGATCAGGACTCAATCCAGGAGCGCGGCGCCCTGCCGGACTATCAAGAAATCATGCAGCATTTCGAACACGCTGAGTCCGTGGCGGGCGCGGTTCGCGGGTCCGCAAGGCAGGAACGCATCGAGCAGGAAGCGGTCGAAGGCGCGGTGCGCACCGCGCTTTCCGTCGAGCCGCGCGATGGTGTCCTTTGTGTCTTCTTGCCGCCGGTCAAGACGCTGGAGGATTACCTAGAACTTCTCGGGGCCGTCGAGGCGAGCGCCGAGGCGGCGGGCCTCATGGTGCATATCGAAGGCTATCCGCCGCCTTTCGATCCGCGCATCAACGTCATCAAGGTGACGCCGGATCCCGGCGTCATTGAGGTGAATGTGCATCCTTCTGGAAGTTGGCGGGCGCTCGTCGAAACCACAAGGGGCCTTTACGAGGATGCCCGTCAGATCCGGCTTGGCGCCGACAAATTCATGACCGACGGGCGCCACACCGGCACCGGCGGCGGCAACCATGTCGTGCTCGGCGGCTCCAAACCCGCCGACTCCCCCTTCCTGCGCAGGCCCGATCTGCTGAAGAGCTTTATCCTCTACTGGCAGCGCCATCCTTCGCTGTCCTACATGTTCTCGGGCCTTTTCATCGGCCCGACGAGCCAGTCGCCCCGGATCGACGAGGCGCGCCATGAATCCCTTTACGAGATGGAGATTGCACTCGCCAATACTCCGGGCCCCGATGCGACCGATTTTCCGCTCTGGCTCGTCGACCGGCTGTTCCGCAATCTTCTCGTCGACGTTTCAGGCAACACTCATCGCGCCGAAATCTGCATCGACAAACTCTATTCCCCGGATGGTCCAACCGGGCGGCTTGGCCTGGTCGAATTCCGCGCCTTCGAAATGCCGCCCGATGCGCGGATGAGTCTTGCCCAGCAATTGCTGCTGCGGGCGCTCGTCGCTTGGTTTTGGCAAGAGCCGCAGCAAGGCGATCTGGTGCGTTGGGGCACCGCCCTGCATGATCGTTTCATGCTGCCGCATTTTGTTTGGGAAGATTTTTTGGGTGTCCTCGCCGACCTCGGGCGAGTGGGCTATCCGTGCGATCCCGCCTGGTATCAGGCGCAGTTTGAATTCCGGTTTCCCTTCTATGGCGCTGTCGAGCAGGGCGGCGTCAAGCTCGAAGTGCGGCAAGCGCTTGAGCCGTGGAATGTGATGGGCGAGCAGGGCGCTGCGGGCGGCACCGTGCGCTATGTCGATTCCTCGGTAGAACGCTTGCAGCTCAAGGCGAGCGGGCTGGTGCAGGGCCGCCACTTTGTCGCCTGCAATGGGCGGCGCGTCCCTTTGACCGCGACCGGGACTTCGGGCGAAGCCGTCGCCGGGGTGCGCTTCAAGGCCTGGCAACCCGCCAATGGTCTGCATCCGACGATACCGGTCCATGCGCCCTTGACCTTCGATATCGTCGATGGCTGGAACGGCCGCGCGCTGGGCGGCTGCGTCTATCATGTGGCGCATCCGGGCGGCCGCCACTACGAGACCTTTCCGGTCAATAGCTTCGAGGCGGAGGCGCGCCGGCTTGCGCGCTTCCAGGACCATGGACATACGCCGGGTGCGTTCGAACTGCCGCCCGAGGAGCGTTCGGCCGATTTCCCGCTGACCCTCGATCTGCGCCGTCCCCGCGCCGTATGAGGCGCTGGGCCGCGGGATTTGGTCTCTCACGGATGCGCCCGCGAAGGTCCCGCCCTGCAAGAAATCCGGAAATCTTTCACCCCAAACCGGACAAACGGGCGTTGGCGGCCGTAACCTTAACCAGGTGTTAACCATAGGTTGCGTAAATCGTTAAAAGCGATTTTGAGGCGCACACGTGACAACCGTTGCCACTCCCCGTCAATCCATCCGATTTCATGGCCGCAGCTACCACGCCATGGTGCTGTCTCCGGAGCCGCCCTTAGCAGATTGGCTTGCCGGGCTAGACGCGTGGCTTGCCCGTTCGCCGGGGTTCTTCTTCGGGCGGCCGGTCGTTCTCGACCTCGCGGTTCTGCAGCCTGGCAAGCAGGGCGTCGCGGAACTTCTACAAAACCTTGCCGAGCGCAACATCAAGGTGATGGGTATCGAAGGCGCCGAGCCATCCTGGCTCGACTTCGCAATGCCGCCATTGCTTCTGAGCGGGCGGCAGGCCAATAGCATTCCTGGCGATCATCCTCCCGCCGCCGCGGAGGCGTCTGCTCCCGCTCTTTCTTCCGATCCAGCTCCGGATGCGGCCGCCGCTCCCACTTCTGCCGAGGCTGCTTCTCTGCCTGCCGCCGCTGCCCCCGAGGCTCCGCCAGCTCAGCACCCGAACTCCCTTTTGCTGGACAGCCCGGTCCGCTCCGGCCAGTGCATCGTGCATCCCGAAGGCGATGTGATTGTCATTGGATCCGTCGCCTCGGGCGCCGAGGTCATCGCCGGCGGCTCGATCCATATTTATGGAACTCTGCGCGGGAGGGCCGTCGCCGGTTCGCGCGATTCCCGCGCCAGGATTTTCTGCCGCAAGCTCGAAGCGGAGCTTCTTTCGATCGACGGCCTCTACATGGTGGCCGAGGACATGCCGGCGCATCTGCGCGGCCAGCCGATCCAGGTTTGGCTCGAAGGTGATTCGATGGTGATGGCTCAGGACTGAGTTAAAATGGGAGACAACAACATGGCCAAGGTTCTGGTCGTAACATCGGGTAAAGGCGGCGTCGGCAAGACGACTTCCACTGCGGCTTTGGGCGCGGCGCTGGCGAGTGCCGGCAAGAACGTCGTGCTTATTGATTTCGACGTCGGTCTGCGCAATCTCGATCTCGTCATGGGCGCCGAGCGCCGCGTGGTCTATGATCTGATCAACGTCGTTCAGGGCGACGCCAAGCTCGCGCAAGCCCTCATCCGCGACAAGCGGGTGCCGACGCTTTCGCTGCTTCCCGCCTCGCAGACACGCGACAAGGATGCCTTGTCGGACGAAGGCGTTTCGCGTGTCATTGCCGAATTGAAGGAGAAATTCGATTGGGTGATCTGCGATAGCCCCGCCGGCATCGAGCGGGGCGCCACGCTTGCCATGCGCCATGCCGATGTCGCGATCGTCGTGACCAACCCCGAAGTGTCCTCGGTTCGCGACTCGGATCGTATTATTGGCCTTCTCGATTCCAAGACCGAAAGGGCGGAAAAAGGGGAGCGCGTCGAAAAGCATCTTTTGCTCACCCGTTTCGATGCGGTGCGCGCTGGCCGCGGCGAAATGCTGAATGTCGAAGATGTGCTTGAGATCCTTTCCATCCCCCTTCTCGGAATCATTCCCGAGAGCAGCGAAGTGCTGCGCGCATCCAATCTTGGTTCGCCAATCACTCTCAACAACCCGGCGAGCGCGGCGGCGCGCGCTTATTTCGATGCAGCAAAGCGGCTGAATGGCGAAGCCCTGGATATGACAATTCCGAGTGACAGGAAGGGCCTGTTTGGCAAGCTGTTCGGACGGAGGGCGGCATGAAACTCATCAATTTCTTCAGGCGGCAGAGCACCGCGCCGGTAGCCAGGGAACGGTTGCAAATTCTTCTCGCGCATGAACGCGCCGTCTCCGGCAAGTCCGATCTGATCGCCATTCTCCAGGAAGAAATAATGGCGGTGATCGCCAAGCACTTTCCGGTCGATCAGGAAGGAATTAAAATCAAGATGGAGCGCGGCGAGGTGGTCTCAACGCTCGAAGTCGAGGTCGAGATTCCGACGCCCATGTGCCCAAGCTTCCCTTTGCCCGCCAAGGCTGTCGTGCCGGGTAAGCATGTGTTGAGCGAGGAAAACGAAACAGCCTGCGCCGAAGAACCCGATACGGAAATGGCCCGGACGGGCACCTAAAGTTCGTAAGGCCTTGCATGTCCCGTTTCGAGCCCAACCCGCGGAACGCCGCCAAAAACCGTCCACTCCCAGCATGCGGCCTCCTGTCCAGCCGGAAGCAGGAACCATTTGTGACGGTTCGGCGTTGATATGACGGATTCTGGCTAACGTGCTACGAAGCGGCGGGGCATATGCTCATTTCCGCAGCCTGGGGGGCATATGCGCATATCCTTAAATCAATTGATGAGAATTACGCTTTTGTTGACCGCCATTGACGCGGCATTGGTCCTCTTTCCGGTGACGGCTCATGCGGGCTCCGGCTACCGCAGAGCGATTGACGCGGGTGTGGCCGGAGCCAGGAAGGTCGCCGTCTTCGTCAACATCGACAAAACAAATCAACAAATGACAGTATCTTTAAATGGGGTAGAAACATATCGATGGCGGGTATCAACTGGCCGAGCAGGATATTCAACTCCATCGGGAACCTATACTGCCACCTCTATGAACGAAATTTGGTATAGCAAACAGTGGGAAAACGCCCCCATGCCCCATTCCATTTTCTTTATGAAAGACGGTCATGCCATCCACGGCAGCTTCGACGTAAAGAATCTTGGCAACCCCGTCTCGCATGGCTGCGTGCGTATCTCGCCTCAGAATGCCGCCACACTTTATAAGCTGGTGAAGGAGAATGGCCTGGAGAATACGCAGGTAGTGGTGACCGGCGTTAGCCCGGGCGGCGAATATCAGGTCGCTAGGGGTCAGACAAGTCCGCGCGGGGGTTATTCCGGGCGCTCTGGCGTTCCTTATTACAATGGATCCCAGGGTAACTATGGATCGCCATGGACCTTTCCACCTTGGTGAAGGCCAAGCTGTCGCGCTTATAGGAGACGGCCTCGGAGGAGTGCGTTGGCGAAAAATGCAAACGCTTGGCGAGTCCCGCTTTTCCATGCCGCGATGGGCTCCGGAACTATTACCGGGCGATTGCCTCAAGCCGGGAACTGAAAATCCCCTCTAAAACCACATTATGGGTTAGAATGTGCCTTGCCGTTCGCGGCGCGCAGCGGCACAATATTGTCTTGCGGATTCAGAATGCGATCGACCAGCGCCGCCAGCATCTCAATGGCTCGGCGCTTTTCGTCATCATAGATGTTGGGCGAGGTGCCGACTCCTTGGCGTCCACAGAAGACCCTATGCAAATGGAGCTGTTCATCCTTGCTCGGCCCCACACCTCTTGCTGACGATCACGTAAGAACGCGCAAGTCCAATATCTGCGCGGTGCATTGACATGCTAGCGATTGTAAGTGCTATTTGCGTGCGTAGCTGCTTCCCCTGCAATCTCATTTTTAAATCTGGCNNNNCGGCAAATCCCTCAGCGCTGCTTGTTATTGTGGTGTCGGCCATGAGAGGCATGAGATCGAATGGGTGTATAAATTTCTCGTCGAAACACAGGAATCGCCGCCCATCGAATATTCGGCGAATCCAGTCGACAACCAGCATGTGATGGTACGAATTCCGAAGATCTGGATGATAGGTCATCCAGATATCAAGCCGATGTTTCAATCCGACATCAATATGATCTTGCTTCCGAAAAACGTCCCCCAAGGCT